>CAYMKJ010000138.1:0-7314 GCA_964391025.1 uncultured Chromatiaceae bacterium | reverse complement strand
AATCTGCACGGCACAGCCATCATGTACGCCGACAAGGTCACCGGTTCGATGCAGCGGGCCATCGCCGAAACCGACCGGCGGCGGCAGAAGCAGCTGGAGTTCAATCGCCAGCATCGCATCGAACCCCGGAGCATCATCAAGGAGGTCCGCGACATCATGGACGGGGCCCGGGAATCATCGTCCCGCCGCGGCCGACGGGCGGCCGAACCCCGCGACGACTACCGGCAGCTGACCCCGGAGCAACTGGCGCGGCGGATCTCCAGGCTGGAGAGGGACATGTTCGAGCATGCCCGGAATCTGGAGTTTGAGGAGGCGGCAAGGCTCCGGGACGAGTTGCAGACCCTGCGCCGCGTCGAACTGGGACTGCCGGTTACCGCTGCTCGGTAAGTCTGCCCGCTGCGCCGTCGTGCCCCTGATCTTGCTAAGGGCGCCCACCATTCTGTATCGTTCCGCCCGGCCCCCAGCAGGCGCGTAGCTCAGTGGTTAGAGCACTTCCTTGACATGGAAGGGGTCGGTGGTTCGACTCCACTCGCGCCTACCATTAACGTAAAACACCCATGCCCGTCATCACTCTGCCGGATGGCAGCCAGAGAGTATTTGATCGCCCGGTCTCCGTCAGCGAGGTCGCGGCTGCCATTGGCGCCGGCCTGGCCCGGGCTGCACTGGCCGGAAGGGTGAATGATCAGCTGGTCGACACAAGCTACCTGATCGAGCAGGACGCGCGGCTCTCCATCATTACCTCCAAGGATCCAGCTGGCCTGGAAGTACTCCGGCACTCCACGGCCCATCTGCTGGCGCAGGCCGTCCAGTCGCTGTTTCCTGAAGCCCAGGTCACCATCGGCCCAGTGATCGAGGACGGTTTTTACTACGACTTCGCGTTCAAGCGACCCTTCACCCCCGAGGATCTTTCCGCCATTGAGGTCCGGATGAAGGAACTGGTCGCGGCCGATCTGCCCGTGGAACGACGGGTGATGTCCCGGGATGCCGCCGTGAAATTCTTCACAGATCTCGGCGAGCGCTATAAGGCGGAAATTATTGCGGCGATCCCGGCAGACCAGGAGATCAGCCTGTATGGGCAAGGCGGCTGGGTGGATCTCTGCCGGGGCCCCCATGTTCCCTCAACCGGCAAGCTCAAGGCCTTCAAGCTCACCAAGCTGGCGGGCGCCTACTGGCGGGGCGATTCCCGCAACGAGATGCTTCAGCGCATCTACGGTACGGCCTGGCCCGATGAGGCCGCACTGAAGGCCTACCTCACCCGCCTGGAGGAGGCGGAGAAGCGGGACCATCGCAAGCTCGGTCGGGAACTGGACCTGTTCCATTTTCAGGAGGAGGCGCCGGGAGCCGTCTTCTGGCATCCCAGGGGCTGGACCCTGTTCCTGCAGCTGATCGGCTACATGCGGGAGCAGCAGCTGGCGGCCGGCTACCAGGAAGTGAACACGCCGGAGATCATGGACCGTGGCCTCTGGGTGCAGTCCGGGCACATGGAAAAGTTTGGCGACCACATGTTCCTGACCCAGACCCCGGATGAGAGGGTGTTTGCCATCAAGCCGATGAACTGTCCGGGACACGTGCAGGTCTTCAATCAGGGGCTGAAGAGCTATCGGGACCTGCCGCTCCGGCTCTGCGAATTCGGCAAGGTGCATCGCTACGAGCCCTCCGGGGCCCTGCATGGCCTGATGCGGGTCCGGGCCTTCACGCAGGATGACGCCCACATCTTCTGCACCGAGGACCAGATTACGGCCGAGTCCGTTGCGGTTACCGACCTGATCCTCGGTATCTACCGTGACTTTGGCTTCGATGATATCCGCGTGAAGTTCTCCGATCGGCCCGCGAAACGGGTCGGCAGCGATGCCATCTGGGAGCAGGCGGAGGCGGCGCTGCGGGCGGCCGCCAGGGCGGGGGGGCTGGATCTCGAGTACAACCCGGGCGAGGGAGCGTTTTACGGTCCCAAACTGGAGTTTGTCCTTAGGGATGCCATTGGCCGGGACTGGCAGTGCGGCACCCTGCAGGTGGATTTCAACCTCCCGGAGCGGCTGGGCGCCTCCTTCGTCGGGGACGACAGCCAGCGCCGGGTGCCCGTCATGCTCCACCGGGCCATGTTCGGCTCCCTTGAGCGTTTCTGCGGCATTCTGCTGGAGCACCACGCCGGACGACTGCCCACCTGGCTGTCCCCCGTGCAGGTGGCCATTCTCAATATTACGGACCGGCAGGCGGAATTTGCCGGGCAGGTTCAGGAAACCCTGAAAAATCAGGGCGTTCGGGCGGAAGTGGATTTGCGGAACGAGAAGATTGGCTTTAAGATTCGCGAGCACACTCTGCAACGGGTTCCCTATCTGGTCGTCGTTGGGGACCGCGAAGCACAAAATCATGCGGTGGCCGTGCGCACGCGCGGTGGCAAGGATCTGGGCACGATGCCGCTCGAGCGGTTGGTGCAGGGCCTTGCTGCCGAGATCGCGAGCCGCGGCCGCACAGTTATGGAGGGATAAAGTATCGCTGCGAATAAACGAGTCCGCCGGAACGAAGAGATCGATGCGCGGGAAATCCGTGTCATAGGGGCCGGCGGCGAACAGGTCGGAATCCTGGGTCGGGACGCCGCGCTTGCGCTGGCACAGGAATCAGCGATGGACCTGGTGGAGATTTCTCCAACCGCCGTGCCCCCCGTCTGTCGGATCATGGATTTCGGCAAGTTCCTGTTCGAGACGAACAAGAAGGCGCACTCGGCGAAGCGCAAGCAGAAACAAATCCAGGTCAAGGAAGTAAAGTTCCGGCCCGGGACTGAAGAGGGCGATTACCAGATCAAGTTGCGCAATCTCCTCAAGTTCATTGCGACCGGTGACAAGGCGAAAGTGACCTTGCGGTTCCGGGGGCGGGAGATGGCTCACCAGGAAATCGGCGTGCGACTGTTGCAGCGAGTCCGGCAGGACCTGGAGACCGTCGGGATCGTGGAACAGTTTCCCCGGCTGGAAGGCCGGCAGATGGTCATGGTCATCGCGCCAAAGAAGAAGTGAGTGCCTGATGTGAGTGCCTAAGCAAGTGAGTGACGGTTGATCGCCGGGGCAATACCGCCACCAGTGGTTACCGGAACCCGCCTGTCACGGCCAGGGGTGGAGTCCAACTGGATTCCAGCCAGGTTCGGACCAGGCTCAAGGAGAAGTTAGTGCCCAAGATGAAGACCAAACGGGGCGCTGCAAAGCGCTTCCGGAGGACTGCGAACGGCTTCAAGGCTGCCCAGTCCCATCTCAATCACATCCTGACGAAGAAAAGCTCGAAGCGAAAGCGCCAACTGGGAGCGATGAACCAGGTGGCCGAGTGCGACGTGCCCGGCGTCAAGAAGATGTTGCCGTATTCATAGGAGGACCGATTCATGGCACGAGTTAAACGTGGTGTGACGGTCAAAGCCCGTCACAAGAAGATGCTCAAGAAGGCCAAGGGGATGTCCCAGGCCCGGAGCAAGTTGTACAAGACTGCCAAGCAGGCGGTCATCAAGGCTGGTCAGTATGCCTTCCGGGATCGCCGGGTCCGCAAGCGCGAGTTTCGTGCGCTCTGGATCACGCGCATCAATGCGGCGGCCCACCTGCACGGCTTGTCCTACAGTCGCTTCATGAATGGGCTCATCAGGGCCGGCATTGAAGTCGACCGGAAGATGCTGGCCGACCTGGCCGTGCACGATGCGGCAGCCTTTGGCGCATTGGCTGAGAAGGCCAAAATCAGCCTTCAAAACAGCGTGAAGACCAACCTGGCTACCGCCTGAGCGTTCAGTCCGAACGCTGCCGGTCAAGCGGGTCATGGATAACGTCGAGTCGCTGCTGGTGCAGGCCCGGGACGCAGTGTCGGCTGCCCGGGATCTGGCAGCCCTCGACGCTGTTCGTGTGCGTTACCTCGGCAAGAAGGGCGAACTCACTGCCCTGCTCAAGCAACTGGGCAGCCTGTCGGACGAGCAGCGACGGACCCATGGCCAGGTCATCAACTCGGTCAAGACGTCACTCACGGAAGCTCTGGAGGGGCGTCGGCAGCTGCTCGAAGCCGATGCGCTCGGTACCGAGCTTAAGGCCAGCGCCATTGACGTCAGCTTGCCGGGGCGGGGGCAGCATCCCGGTGGTCTTCACCCGGTAACGCTGACGCTCCAGCGGATCGAAAAGATTTTCTGCGCGGCAGGTTTTGCCGTGCACGAAGGTCCCGAGGTCGAGGATGACTTTCACAATTTCACGGCACTGAACATCCCGGCCGACCACCCCGCCAGGGCCATGCACGATACCTTCTACCTGCCGGACGGCCGGCTTCTCCGGACCCACACCTCGCCCGTCCAGATACGAGCCCTGGTGCGGCAGGGGGCGCCCATCCGGCTGATCGCCCCGGGCCGGGTCTACCGGTGCGACTCGGATACGACCCACACACCGATGTTTCATCAGGTCGAGGGGCTGGTTGTTGATACCCACGTCAGCTTTGCCAATCTCAAGGCGATGCTGGCTGAGTTTGTGGAGCGGTTTTTCGAACGCGCGGCGACGGTGCGCTTCAGGCCGTCCTACTTTCCATTCACCGAGCCCTCGGCAGAGGTGGATGTCCTGTCGGAGTCCGGTCGGTGGCTCGAAGTCCTGGGTTGCGGAATGGTGCACCCGCAGGTGCTGGAAAATGCCGGCATCGATCCCGAGAAGTACACCGGCTATGCCTTCGGCATGGGCGTGGAGCGTCTGGCGATGCTCCGGTACGGGATCGACGATATACGGCTGCTCTTTGAAAATGACCTGCGCTTCCTTCGTCAGTTTCGCTGAAATTTCGGCTCGGTACCTGTCATGAAGATCAGTGAACGCTGGTTGCGCGAGTTGGCCAGTCCGCCGGGCGACACCGCGGCACTGGTGCACCAGCTGACCATGCAGGGCCTGGAGGTTGAAAGCGTAGAAGCCGCCGGGCCGTCGCTGGAGCACGTGGTCGTCGGGCGCGTTGCCGAGGTCACACCTCACCCGAATGCGGATCGTCTGCGGGTCTGCCAGGTCGACGTGGGCAACCGAAGCGTGCAGATCGTCTGCGGCGCGGCCAACGTCCGCGCCGGTGGCCTTTACCCGGCAGCGCTGCCTGGCGCCACGCTGCCCGGCGGCCTCGTGATCCGGAGTGCCGCCCTGCGGGGGGTGGAATCGGCTGGCATGTTGTGTTCCGCGGCCGAGTTGGGCCTCCTTTTTGGCGATCAGGGTCTGGCAGGCACGGGCGAGGGGCTCCTTGAACTCGATCAGGGGCTGGCTGCTGGATCGCCGCTGGCAGCGGCATTGACCCTCGACGACCAGATCCTCGACCTGAAAATCACCCCGAACCGGGCAGACTGCTTTTCCGTCCTGGGAGTGGCGCGGGATCTGGCAGCCATCACCGGTCTGGCATTCGCAGAACCACAGACAGCCCCGGTACCCGCTCAGGACTCGCGGACGGTGCCCGTACGCATTGAAGATGCTGCCGGGTGTCCCGTGTTTATCGTCCGCACCATCCGCGGTATTCGCGCGGACGCGAAGTCACCATTCTGGCTTCGGGAGCGGCTCCGGCGCAGTGGTGTCAGGTCCATCCATCCCGTCGTCGACGTCACCAACCTCGTGATGCTCGAGCTGGGACAACCGCTGCATGCCTATGACCTGGACAAGCTTGACGGTGGCCTTGAGGTGCGGCGTGCCCGGGCCAAAGAGCCCCTGCAACTGCTGACGGGCACCGACCTCCAGCTTGATGACGATGTCCTCGTGATTGCCGACGGGACGGGGGCCATCGGCATCGCGGGAATCATGGGGGGCAACAGTACGGCGGTATCCGGCACCACGACTAACGTCTTGCTCGAGTCCGCATTCTTCAGTCCTGCCGCTATCGCGGGGCGAGCCCGGCGCCTGGGCCTGCAAACCGATGCAGCGACGCGTTTTGAACGGGGTGTTGATCCAAGCGGCCAGCAACGGGCTCTCGAACGTGCAACGGCGCTCCTCCTGGCTATTGCCGGTGGAGTGCCGGGTGCGTGTCAGGTGGCAGGCTCCGGCGCCCAGGTGCCGGGTCCTGTGGTTCTTCGCCGGACCCGGCTGGCCCGGGTCCTCGGGGACGCCGTGCCCGACCAGGCTGTGGAGACCATTCTCCGGGGCCTCGGGATGGTGGTGGACGTCCGTGCGGACGGCTGGCAGGTTCGGCCACCGGCGTTTCGCTTCGACATTGCGGTTGAGGTCGACCTCATCGAGGAGATTGCCCGGGTCTACGGTTATGACCGGATTGCGACCCGCCCGGGCGAGCAGAGGACGCAGCTTGGCAAGGCTCCCGGGAGCCGGGCTGGTATCGATCTCCTGCGTGGGGCGCTCGTCCAGCGTGGCTACCAGGAAGCCATCACCTACAGCTTCGTGGAACGGGAACAGGACCGCCTGTTTGCCGGCGGCTGGGACGGCGTGCCGCTCGTCAATCCGCTGTCTGCCGAGTTGGCCGTGATGCGCCAGGGACTTTGGCCCGGTCTCGTCCAGGCACTCAGGCACAACCTGGCGCGTCAGCAGCGTCGGGTGCGGCTCTTCGAGATTGGCGTGCGCTTCGTTCCTGTTGCTGCCGGACTGATGGAGGAGTTGGTCGTCTCCGGGCTCGCCGCGGGGACCGAGGATCCCGAGCAATGGGCGGAGCCGCCACGACCCGTGGATTTCTTCGACGTCAAGTCGGACCTGGAAGCCATCCTCGCAGGACTGGGCGACCCTCAAGAATTCGACTGGGTTGCCGACCTCCATCCCGCCTTGCACCCGGGCAGGTCGGCACGACTGGCACGCCACCGACACCACCTCGGATGGCTAGGCAACCTGCATCCTGGTCTGACCAAGAGGTCCGGCCTTGAGGAGGCGCCCGTCATGTTTGAATTCACGTTAAGCGGGCTGACGGGGGCCACCATGCCCACCTACCGGGGTTTGTCCCGTTTCCCGGTGGTCCGCCGCGACATTGCGGTCCTCGTCCCGCGGGAAACGCCGGTCGCAGGGCTAGTCGCCGCGGTCAGGGACGCCGCCGGACCCGCGTTGCGCGAGGTCATCGTATTTGACATTTTCGTGGGCGAGCACATCGACGCCGCACAAAAGAGCGTCGCTTTGGGCTTGATTTTGCAGGAAACATCCCGCACCCTTACTGACGGCGATGCGGATCAAATCGTCGGTGGCGTTGTCCGGTGTCTGGCCAGGGACTTCGGCGCCAGGATAAGAGAATAATAAGAGAATTGTACAGATGAGCATGGCCCTCACCAAGGCGGACATGGCGGAGTCCCTGTTCAATGAACTGGGACTCAACAAGCGTGAGGCGCGGGAACTCGTGGAACTGTTCTTCGAGGATCTGCGCGCAGCG
>CAYMKJ010000137.1:0-2078 GCA_964391025.1 uncultured Chromatiaceae bacterium | reverse complement strand
GATGCCGCCCTTGGCGGGACCCCGGGCGAAGCTGTGTTGCACGCGAAAGGCCTGGAAGTTGCGGATGGTGCCGTCATCCATGCGCACGGGCAGGCGCACCTCGGTGATGCGCCGGGGCAGCTTGATCATCGCGATCTGGTTATCCGAGAGGCGTAGCCGTCGGGCGGCGGTGTCGAACTGCTCGAGGGCGTTCGCGAAGGCCGAGACGTGCCACTCCTCGCGAGTCCCAGCGATCTGTCGCCGGCGGTCGGCTCTGTGCTTCAGGTGCCGCCTCTCGGCCGGGGTTGCTTTTCTGAGCATGCCCTAGACTTTACCTGGCCCGTCGCCCATCACCACGATCTTCCGCGCCTCTTCAACGAACTTGTCCGCGGATGCATCGTCTGTGGGCATCACCCGGCCCACCGGCACTTCGACGCCCCGCTGACACGCCGGCCGGGCGGCCAGTTGGGCCACCCAGCGGCTGAGATGGGGCAGGTCGTCCAGCGTCACGCCGGACCACTGGTAAGTGCGGACCCAGGCCCAGTTGGCGATGTCGGCAATGGAGTAGGCGCCGGCCAGGAACTCCCGGTCCGCCAGGCGGGTGTCGAGCACACCGAACAGCCGGCGCACTTCGGCCTGGTAACGGTCGATGGCGGGCTGGATCTTCTCCGGGAAGTAGCGAAAGAAGACGTTCGCCTGGCCCATCATCGGGCCGATCCCGCCCATCTGGAACATCAGCCACTGGATGACTGTGGAGCGGCCCTGCGGATCGGCAGGCAGCAGCCGCCCGGCCTTTTCTGCCAGGTAGAGCAGGATCGCGCCGGATTCGAACACCGGAAAATTATTTGCCTCCCGGTCGACGATGGCCGGAATCCGGCCGTTCGGATTGATGCGCAGGAATTCGGGACGCTTCTGTTCGAGCTTGCCCATATCCACCGGGTGCACGGTGTAGGGGAGGGCGAGTTCCTCCAGCGCAATGGAGATCTTGTGGCCATTCGGCGTGGCAGCAGTGTAGAGGTCGATCATGGGGGGTGTGGGTCCTGTTTCCTTTTCCAGTCTTCTATACGGCGGCCGCCAGCACACCGAGCGGGTCCTTCAGCACGTCCGGGTGCAGCCGCCGGGTCAGCTCGAGATAGTAGGGCGGCAGGTCCTCGAAGCGGGCCACGCGCATGCCGGCGCCGCGCGCGACCGTGTGCCCCGGCGTAGCGCCGAAGCCCATCCACGGGCGATAGGTGATCAGGCTCTGGTACTGCACCTGCGTGAGCACGGTGGCCCGGGCCGGGTCATCGAGCTCGGACTTGCGGGCATAGTAGGTGCTGAGCTCGTTGTAGACGAAGGGCCGGGGACCTGGCGGCCCGTCGACATTGATCTGCTCCGTCACCCAGACGTTGTCGCCCACCACCACCGGCGGCTGGAAGATGTGCTGCAACTGGAGCCCGGCCGCCTCGCCGGAGAGCCGGGGCACCGTCAGCCCATCGGCCGTAAGGATGATGCGGGAGGGTCCCATCCGTGTAAGCGGCACGTCTACTGTGGTACCTGTAACCGGGTTCTTCCATTTCTCCAGCAGCTTGCCGGTGTTCAAATCGGTGAGATAGCCAATTTCCAGAGCGCGGGCCTCGAAGGCTTCGTCGCTGAGGCGCCGGTACTGGCTGAAGGTGGCGGCCAGGATGCCCATCATCGGGATCGCCCGGTGCTCCGGCACGGCGTAGCGCGCTCCGACCACGTAGCCGATCACGAGGCGGCTATCCGTGGCGCCCCGCATCTTGGCCAGTGCCGTCAGGAGGTCCCGGCGGTTGCCGAGGTCGAGCCCCGCCAGCGGCCAGGCGGGGCGTGCGATGGCGCCGAGGGCCAGGGCGCCCAGGCCGGTCAGCAGGGTTCTGCGCTCAATCATCGGGGCCTCGCTCACTGGGGCGCATTAGAGGCTCGTGGCCGCTGTTGCTGGAATCCGGCAAGCATATCGTCAGTTCCCGCGCTCCTTGTTGAGCATCAGGATGAAATCCCGGTCGATCGTGGTAACCCCCCGGTCCTTCGCTTCCTTCACGATGCCCTTCAGCGCCGTCCGCAGGAAGGGCCTCGGTATCCCCGTCAGCTCCTTGCTG
>CAYMKJ010000136.1:0-9004 GCA_964391025.1 uncultured Chromatiaceae bacterium | reverse complement strand
CGGCTACCATGAGGAGAAGTAACGCGACACCTGTAGGAGTGCCTTTAGGCGCGATCGTCAGAAATGCGATCATTCCTGGTCGCGGCGGTCGCCGCTCCTGCGACCCAACGGCAACATCGACCGCAGAACGTCGTCTTTACGGAAGAAGTGGTGGTGCAGGGCTGCGAACGCGTGCGCGCTGATCAGCCCGAGAAGGATCGTGCCCTGTATTTCGTGGGCAGCCGACATGCCCGCCGAGAACTCCTCGTTCACGCCCACGATGGTCGGTACCCTGAAGAGGCGGAAGAAGGACACGGGAAAATTTGCAGCCTGTGAACGCAGGAGGCCCGTCAGGGGCATCAGGAACATCAGCGCGTAGAGAAAGAACTGGGTCAGTCGGGCGACGACCCGCTGCAACCGCGCAATACCCGCAGGAAATGCCGGAGCCGGGTGGGTCAGACGCCAGACGAGGCGCAGGGCGGTCACCGTGAAGAGCAACAGGCCAATAGATTTGTGGGTGGCGTAGTTGCCGAGTTTGTCCGGCCCGAGAGGCTGGTCGACCATATAGAAAGCGAGTGGGATCTGCAGCAGCAGCAGGCCGGCAATCGCCCAGTGAAAGGTACGGGCCAGCGGTCCGTATGTGTGCGGTCCATTCATTTCGTTAGCATACGCGACGCATGTACGCGCAGCTGATCCCGATCCTGGCCCCCGTCTTCATCATCACTCTGCTGGGTTATGGCTGGGCGCGACTCAGTGTGCCGTTTCAACGGGATTTCCTCACGGGCCTCGTGATGAACATCGGCGTGCCCTGCCTGATCCTGAATGGCACGACGCACCTCGAGGCAGACGCCGGACTGTTTCTCTCGATGATGGGTTTCGCCGTGCTCGCCCTCATCATCTGCGCAGTGGCTGGCAGCGTCGTGCTGCGCCTTCTCGGTCAACCCCTGCGAAGCTACCTGCCGCCCATCGCCTTCGGCAACTCCGGCAATCTGGGCCTGCCCCTGTGCCTCTTCGCTTTCGGCCAGCAGGGGCTGGGCCTTGCTATCGGTTTCTACCTGGTGGGCTCGGTGTCCCAGTTCCTGGTCGGGCCGTTGTTCCAGGGCCGGAAGCCGGTGTGGCGAACGCTCCTGACCACACCGGTGAACTACGCGGCGGTGCTGGGCGTGGGCCTGCTCGCTACCGGCTCGACCCTGCCGCTCTGGCTCAGCAACACGATCGAACTACTGGCCGGTCTCGCGATACCGCTGATGATGCTGGCGCTTGGGCATGCACTCGGCAGCTTCAAGGTACAGCGGTTGCCTGTGGCTGCTGGCATAGCGGCCGGCAGGCTCGGGCTTGGCCTGCTGGTGGGGCTCGCGATCACGCTGATTTTCGGTCTGACCGGGGTCGAGCGCGGCGTGGTGCTGGTGCAGAGCGCAATGCCGGTGGCTGTCTTCAATTACCTGCTCGCCGCCCGTTACGACCGGCACCCCGAGGACATCGCGGGAGCGATCGTCATCTCCACGCTGGTGACGTTCGCGGCCTTGCCGGCGCTGGTGTTGTTCGCGCTGCCGGCGACGCCGGGGTAGGAACGGCTTCAGCCGTTAAGCCAGCGGATGATCTTCCCGGCGCCGGTTGGAAAGGCCGTCGGCAGGTAACGAAGCGGGTCTTGTTCCACGGGCAGAGTTCTCCAGTTTGCGGGCGCGCCAGACCCGGGCCGGCGCTGAGAGGGCGGGGTTCCAAGGCTTGCTTAAGCCGCACAGGGCAGGTATCGCGGCCCGGCGCAGGGCCTCTGGCCAGCTCGGGATTCCGTTCCCGCGGATCTGTTGGGTCATCGGGAGCCTCCTTGCTTGTGCCGGCCCGGACCTGACCGGCCGGCTACCGTGGAGCGCACTGTCGGCGCTGGCCGTTGCCCGGCGATGACAGACTGATGTCACTTTCGGGTCATAGCGGGCGACCGCGCTGCACTACAAGAGCCATTAATAGAGTCTATAATGTTGATATATATTATTTACTATCAGTATTTTGAAGAAATTCACACAATCCTCTTGCAACGCACAACTTATAGCCCTATGATCGCTCTCGCCCGAGTGGGGCAAATGGACTAGATAAAAGGAGAGACTCACCATGACGACCCGGAACGATTCATTCACCAGCTTCAATAGCTTCCCGAAGGAAGCCCTCGAGCCCATGCTGGCCGCCAATGGCGTCGCTGCCGACGCTTTCGAGCGCCTGTCCCGCCAGAACTACGCGGTCCTTGGCGATTACATCAACTTTGCCGTGGAGCAGGCCCGCCTGCCCAACCAGGCATCGGACTACTCCCAGTTCCTGACCAAGCAGATGGAGCACGCCCGTATCTTCGGCGAGCAGCTCGTCCGCCGCTCCCAGGAATACGTGGAAATCATGAGTGCCTTCCAGGCCAAGGCCCAGGCGACCGCCCAGGCGGCTGTCCAGGCCCCGGTCGTCAAGTCCAAGGCCGCTTAAGGTTGGCGCTGAAGAACCACTGACTGGCTCTTTCAAGGGGCGGTGGCCATCGGTCACCGCCCCTTTTCTTTGTGCTGTAGGAGCGGCTTTAGCCGCGACCTCAATTTAACGATATCTCGCAGGTCACGCCTAAAGGCACTCCTGCAGCCATTTCTGCGATCGTGGGAGTAGTATTCTTGCAGTGCAGAAGCGCGCTCCGCACAGCCATCCATCAGTCAGCAGGGTCGGTCATGCCCAGAACAATAAAAAAATACGCCAACCGCAGGCTCTACGACACGGAAGCCAGCCGGCACGTCACTCTCGATGGCATCCGCCAACTCGTGGCAGGCGGCGAGGATGTGGTGGTCATGGACGACACCACGGGCCAGGACATCACGCGCAATATTTTGCTGCAGGTGATTTCGGAGCAGGAACAGGGCGGTCGGCCGATGCTCTCG
This sequence comes from uncultured Chromatiaceae bacterium, assembly GCA_964391025.1. Classification (GTDB taxonomy): domain Bacteria; phylum Pseudomonadota; class Gammaproteobacteria; order Steroidobacterales; genus SHZI01. The sequence continues at coordinate 6,125 of CAYMKJ010000136.1, read as the reverse complement.
GCAGACATGCTGAAGCACATCATTCGCTTCTACGGCAATCCCCTCCAGGAATTGATGGGCGGCTACCTGGAGCGAAGTGTCGAAGTCTTCATGAATCAGCAGAGAACATTGCAGGACCAGATCCAGAAGACGATGGGCATGACCCCGTTAGGTACCATGCAGGGCATCGCCCAGAAAAACATGGAGGCCTGGGGCCAGCTCCAGAAGTCATTCCTCGACATGCTGACACCGCGGGGCGGAGTCGGCGGCACTGGTGCTGCGGATCCGCCATCGGCCCACCAATCCTCTGCCCACCAATCCTCTGCCCAGAAGGGCGATGACCCCACGAAGAACTGAGCACCGCACCTTGTCAGCCACTGAACCAAAATTCCCTCCCCCGGACCCGGCAGCCTTCGCCCGCGAACTCAACGAGCTCACGAGCAAGGCCCAGGCCATGTTCGCCGAGATGATGAAAACGCCGACTGCACGCGCCGCCTTCGGTCTGGAAGCGCCGCCCAATCCCGACCCGCTTAACGTGGTGCCGGCGATGCAGTCGGCTGCGCAGCAGTTGGCGATGGACCCGGCGAAACTCATCCAGGCCAACCTCAAGCTTTGGCAGCAGCACATGCTGTTGTGGCAGCAGATGTCCGCCTCGCTCACGGGATCGGCGATGGGGCGGGAGGCAATACCGCCGGTAGCGGAGCCGGACCGGGGTGATCGCCGCTTCAAGCACCCGGACTGGAACGAGAACCCGCTGTTCGACTACATCAAGCAGTCTTACCTGATCACGTCCCGCTGGCTGGTTGAGACCATGTCCACGGTGGCCGGCCTGGACCCGCAGACGGCCAGGAAGGTGGACTTCTACACCCGCCAGTTCGCCGACGCGTTTTCGCCCAGCAATTTCGTCTGGACCAACCCGGAGGTGTTGCGCGCGACCTTCGAAAGCCAGGGCCAGAACCTGCGAAATGGCCTAAGCAACTTCCAGCGGGATCTGGAGCGGGGCAATGGGCAGCTGCGGGTCACGATGAGCGATCCGGACGCCTTCGAGCTGGGGCGCAACCTCGCCACGACCCCCGGCAAGGTGGTGTTCCAGAATGACCTGATCCAATTGATACAGTTCGAGCCGACCACCGAGCAGGTGCATCGCACGCCGATCCTCATGGTGCCGGCGTGGATCAACAAGTACTACATCCTCGACCTGACCGAGAAGAAATCCCTGGTGCGGTGGGCCGTCAGTCAGGGCTATACGGTGTTCGTCGTCTCCTGGGTAAACCCGGACGAGACGCTGGCCCACAAGGAATTCGATGACTACCTGACCGAGGGCATCATCGCGGCACTGGATGCGGTGGAGGCAGCCACCGGCGAACACGAAGTCCACGGCCTTGGCTACTGCATTGGTGGCACGCTGATCGGCGTGGCGCTCGGCTACCTGGCCGGCATCGGGGACCAGCGCCTCAAGACAGCGACGATGTTCACTGCCCAGGTGGACTTCTCGGAGCCGGGCGACCTCGCCGTTTTCGTCGATGAGAAGCAGCTCGACAGCCTCGACCAGATGATGGGCGAGAAGGGCTACCTGGACAGCCAGGCGATGTTCTCCACGTTCAACATGCTCCGGGCGAATGACCTCATCTGGTCTTTTTTCGTCAGCAACTACCTGCTCGGCAACGAGCCTCAGCCCTTCGACCTTTTGCACTGGAACGCGGATGCCACGCGCATGCCGCGGCTGATGCATCTCTTCTACCTGCGTCAGATGTACCTGCAGAATAACCTGGTGAAGCCCGGGGCCATGACACTCGCCGGCGTACCGATCGATCTCACGAAAGTCACCGTGCCGGTTTACCTGCAGGCCACCCGGGAAGATCACATTGCGCCGTTTCGCTCCGTGTTCAAGGCGCGCCACAGTTTTGCGGGGCCCGTGCGCTTCGTGCTGGCGGGTTCGGGGCACATTGCCGGTGTCATCAATCCGCCCGACGCGAACAAGTACCAGTTCTGGCTGAACCCCGCCGAGCCCTGGGAGGTGGACGCCTGGCTGCGCGGGGCCGGCGAGCACCCGGGCAGCTGGTGGCCTGACTGGCACGCCTGGCTCGCGCCCCAGTCCGGCGACATGGTGCCGGCGCGGAAGCCCGGCGACGCGAAGCTCCCGGTGCTCGAAGACGCCCCCGGCTCATTCGTAAAAAACCGCTCGTCGTAGGAGCGCGTTCAGGGGCGACCTGATGGAGACCGTCGATTGCGTCGTCATTGGTGGGGGCGTGATCGGCCTTGCGGTGGCCCGCACACTCGCGAACCGGGGCCGCGAAGTGGTGGTGGCCGAGACCGCGGGTGCCATCGGCACCGAAACCAGCAGCCGCAATTCTGAAGTCATCCACGCGGGCATCTACTACCCGGTGGGCTCCCTGAAGGCCAGCCTGTGCGTCGCTGGCCGCCGGCTGCTCTATGCGTACTGCGAAGAAAAAGGCATCCGCCACCGCCGGATCGGCAAGCTGATCGTCGCTACCACCGAAGCCGAGATTCCCATCCTGGAGAAATACCTGGCCCAGGCCCGGGCCAACGGCGTGGACGACCTGGCGTGGGTCGATCAGGCCGAGGCAGCGCAACTCGAGCCGCAGGTGCGCTGTGTGCGGGCGCTGCATTCACCGTCCACGGGGATCATCGACAGCCACGAGTACCTGCTCGCGTTGCAAGGCGACCTGGAGGCGAAGGGCGGGCAGGTGGCGCTCAACACCCGGGTCGCGCGGGTGGGGCGGCGGGGCGATGTCTTCGAAATTGTAACGGGGGATTCGGCGGCAATTGCCGTCCGCTGCCGGCAACTGGTCAATGCCGCCGGACTAGGGGCCCAGAACGTGGCGCGCACGATCGAAGGCCTGCCCGCAGCAAGCATTCCCCCGCAGCACCTCGCCCGCGGCCACTACTACACCCTCTCCGGAAAGTCGCCGTTTCGCCGCCTCGTCTACCCGGTGGCGGAAGCGGGCGGACTCGGCATCCACGTCACGCTGGACCTGGCCGGTACTGCGCGCTTCGGGCCCGACGTGCAGTGGCTCGACGCCATCGACTACCGCTTCAATCCCGGCACGCGGGATGCGTTCGCCACCGCGATCCGGCGGTACTACCCGGACCTGGATGACACACGCTTGCAGCCGAGCTACACCGGCATCCGGCCGAAGCTCAGCGGCCCCGGCGAGCCCGCGGCGGATTTCGTGATCCAGGGTGAGGGCCAGCACGGCGTGCGGGGGCTGGTGAACCTCTACGGCATCGAGTCGCCGGGCCTGACCGCCGCCCTGGCCCTGGCTGAGACGATACTTCCGTAGGAGCGGCTTCAGCCGCGGTCAGATTTCTGGGCAAAAACGCGACAGGGTCACCGCACTTTCTGGGAGCGAATGGCCTAAAATATGACCAGAAGTATGACCATTTCATACTATCGGAGTCCGGGTCATGACAACCATCAGCGTCGCAGAGGCCAAAGCACATCTGAGTGATCTGGTGGCGCGGGCCGAGGATGGCGAGGAGACCGTTATCACCCGCCACGGCAAGCCGGTTGCCAGACTGGTCCCCGTGCACCGTGCGCCGGAGCCGCTGCCGGTACTCAAAGCCTTTCGGGCCACGTTGCCGAAAGTACGGACGTCGAGCGTCAGCCTGCTGCGGCAGATGCGTAACGATGAATACTGATGATCTACCTCGACACCAGCTTTCTGGCACCGCTGGTCGTTGCCGAAGAAAGTAGCGATCAGGTAGAGGCGACGCTTGGGCGACTCCCGGCCGGATCAGTCGCCACCAGCCTCTGGACCCTGGTTGAGTTCAGCAGCCTGATTAGCCGTCGGGTCCGCATGCGGGATTTCTCAGCGGCACAGGCTGTCAGGGTACGGAGCAAATTTCGGCAACTCATCGATACCAGCTGTGTACTACTGGTGCCCGGGGCAGCGGACTTCAGCCTTGCAGTTGACCTGCTGAAAAACTACCGAACGGGACTTCGCGGTGGAGACGCCCTGCATCTTGCCATTGCGAGAAATCAGGGCGCTGAGGGTGTCTACACGCTGGACGAAAAGCTGATTCGGGCGGCACGTCTACTGCGGATTCCTGCGCGCAACGCCCTCCGCCGTCCGGAGCGGCGGGCAGGAGCGCTACAGGCGTCCAGTCGCCGCAGGTAGGTCCGGGAATCACCCGCCCCCATCCGGCAGCGGCCCGTCGTCCTCCCGGAACATGGCAATCGCAGGCGCATCCAGCCTGCCGCTGCCCATCCAGTTGAGGCTGTCCGTGGAGGCCACGAAGCTCCAGGAAAAGAATGCGGTAAGGAGAGTGGAGAGGCCGGCGCAGACGAGGCCCCGAACGCCGGCAGTGACGATGGTCGCGTGAGTCAGGTTCATCATGGTCGTGCTCCTTGGCAATGCTGTGTGTGATCGGGTCGGAAGTGATGTTGAACGAGCCGCTCGAAAACATTTGTCCAACACCCGACACACGCGGAATGAAATTCGAAACGCGGCAACCAAGGTGAGCGCCACCTGGATCCGCAGACCGGCGGAAGCGCGTCGCGGAAAATGGCGTCGCGGAAAATGCGTCGCGGAAGGTGGGGGCCGATCGTGGAGATACCTGGCCGGCTGATTTCCCCCGCTGGAGGACGGTGGACGGATTGCAGCGAACCCGGGCCGGCCAGGCAAGTTCCGAAAACCCCTGCGTTTTCGTGGCACCCCGGCAATCCGGCGTGGGGTCCGGTCTGGCCGAGATGCGCGTGCTCGATCTACGCACTGATCTTCAGGCTGCAAGCCAACAATGGGCTCTATTTGCCGGGGGACCTGTCAACCACTTGACACAACGCCGCAGATAGCCGGAACTCACCGGTATGACACTCACCGCCCGGGCCGTCCTGAAGACCAACCGGCTGTTCCGGGACTTGCCCGACACGGCGCTGGACAAGCTGGCCGCGCTCTCGGTGCGGCGCTCCGTCCGCCGCGGCACCCGCATATTTGCCCAGGGTGACCCCGGCGACTCCCTGCTGGGCCTCATCGCGGGCCAGGTCCGGATCAGCGCGACCACGCCCGGCGGCAAGGAAGTGTTCCTGAACATCATGGAACCCGGCGACAGCTTCGGCGAGATCGCCGTGCTCGACGGCAAACCGCGCACGGCCGGCGCGGAGGCGCTAGCGGACACTGAGCTTTTCGTCCTGCGCCGGACTGACCTGATGGCGCTGATCGAGCGGGAGCCGACGCTCGCGTCCCACCTTATTGGCCTGCTCTGCCAGCGGCTGCGCTGGACCAGTGAGCTGATCGAGGAGGCAGCGTTCCTTTCCGTGCATAGCCGCCTCGCACGGCGACTGCTGAACCTGGCGGGCGAACACGGCACGACGACGCAGGGCGTTGTCACCCTCCACATCTCCCAGGCGGACCTCGCCGGCTTCATGAGCGTGGCCCGGCAGAGCGTGAACCAGTATCTGCAAGACTGGCGGCGGCGTGGGTGGATCGAGCTCGGGCGCCGGCGGATCACGATCACGAACGCCAGCGGTCTGCACACCGTCCTGGAAGAACCGGACTGATGCTCGACCGGCTGCGACAGGGGTTGCTCTTCGGAGTGGCAGCCGCTGTCCTCGGCATGCTCGCCGGCACGGTCCCGGCCATTCTTGGTTTCGAGGAAGATGCCGGGCTCGGCGCCCTGTTCAGGCTGCGTGGCCCGCGCGACGCGCCGGCGGAGGTTGTCGTTGTCAGCCTGGACAAAGTCTCCAGCGACGCCTTCGGCTTGCCCAACGAAGCGGCCAAGTGGCCGCGCACCCTGCACGCGGATCTGGTGGACCGGCTGGCGGCGGAGGGCGCCATGGTCATTGCCTTCGACGTGCTCTTTGACGACCCGGCCGAGCCGGCGGGTGATGCGAGATTTGGCGCCGCCCTTAAGTCGGCCCGGAACGTCGTACTGACCACTTTTCTCAGGAAGTCCGCCGTTGGTCGCACCCGGGACGGCCAGGTCGCCATCACTGCTGAGCAGGTGGTGCCGCCGATTCAGCCGGTGGCGGTGGGTGCACTGGCCGTGGCGCCGTTTCCGCTGCCCGTGGTGCCCGTGAAAGTCAGCCAGTTCTGGACCTACAAGGCGAGCGCTGGTGGCGTGCCCACATTCCCGACAGTGATCTTCCAGACCTGGATGCTCAGGCAATCCGGAGGTTGGTACCA
>CAYMKJ010000135.1:0-16101 GCA_964391025.1 uncultured Chromatiaceae bacterium | reverse complement strand
TGTCAGTCATGAGCCTGGTGGAACAACCGCAGATGCGGAGCCGATTGGTGGCCGCCGGCCATGTTCGCGCGCAGTCATGGACTGCCACTGGCTATACGCAGGCCGTTTTCGCGGAGATTGACCGGTTTTCCCGTGTTCGCGCCTGCTGGAAATCCCCGCGTGGCACGTGAAGACAGTCTCCATAATCACCGTGACTTCCAACAGCGTGGCCACCGTCCGCGACACCATTGAGTCAGTCCGGGCCCAGAACTACCCCCGCGTAGAACACATCGTGATCGATGGAGGCTCAACTGACGGCACGGTGGAGATTGTTCGGTCCTATGGCAGTCACATCGCCAGGTTCATATCCGAGCCCGACAGGGGCATCTATGACGCGATGAACAAGGGACTCAGGTTAGCCAATGGCAACATCATTGGAATCCTGAATTCCGATGACGTCTACACAGACCGCAACATCATCACCAGAGTCGTTGAAGAATTCCAGGAAAAGCAGGTTGATCTCGTCTTCGGTGATGTCGTTTTTGTCAGGCCAACAAACCTGGCAAAGGTGGTCCGATACTACAGTTCGGCTGACTGTGGTCCCGAAAGGTTCGCCTGGGGCTGGATGCCCGCTCATCCAAGCTGTTTCCTGAGGCGGGAGGTTTACGAAAAGTACGGTTATTTCAAGTCCGATTATAGAATTGCGGCGGACTTCGAAATTCTGACCCGCTTCATGGTGAAGCACGGTGTTTCCTACAGCTACGTCCCGCAGGTGCTGGTCAGGATGAGAACTGGCGGCGCCAGCAGGGCCAACCTCAAGGTCAAGTGGATTCTGAACAGGGAGAACGCCAGGGCGTGTCGGGAGAATGGCATTCCAACCAATATGCCCAAGCTTTTACTGAGGTATTTCAGGAAAGTACTTCAGCTGTATTGAGCAGCCGGGCGATTAGCTAAAGCGAATCCAGGTTCTGAACCAGGAAGTACTGGGGGTCACGCCTCTGCACGTCGGCCAGGACTTCCGCCGAAAGGTTCGGAGGAAGCTTGTCGGCCGGAAAGGTCGCGAGCAGTTCCATCGGGACTCTCCACAGATTGTGGTCCAGGGGGAACAGCCGGATCGCCAGGGCGCTTTGCTCGAAGAACCAGGCAGGGGCGTGGGGATCACGGGCGAGCCGCGCGGGCATCACCAGCGTATGGGCCCACAGGCTCAGCATCGCGTAGGCAATGCCCAAGCACAAGCCCGCCAAGGAACACAGTCGCAGGCATGTGTAGGGGAAACCCAAGGCAGGACACCACCAGAAGGGCCAGTACGGCAAGACGGGGCTTCAGGCTACCGCGCCCAAAGAGGGCCAACCCGAAGATGCCACCCAAGAGTAATGCCCCCGGGACCCCCAGTTCAAATGCAAAGTTGAGGAATTCATTTTCGGCAAACTCCGGCCGGCCGATATACGCCATCGGGTACGCCTCGACGTATCTGGGGATCTCCACAAAGTAGCTGCCGATACCATGGCCGAAAGGGGTCAGCGCGCCGACGGTGTCCATCCACAGGGGCCAGCGCAGCCCGGAGACACGGGAGAGCCCGCCGCCCAGCTGCGCATCAGCACTCGCCACGACGCTGCTGGTCTTGGCAAAGGCCTGGAAGAGGCCCGCAGCGATCCCGAGGGCACCGCACAACACGCCGAATCGGGCTGCCTGAAGTTTCCCCTCGCGGATGGTCCGCGCATACAGGATCGCGCCTGCCAGGGCGACTGCCAGCATCGCGGCCCGGGAGCCCGACAGGATGACCCCTGCCAGCAATCCCAGCTGGGTCAGTCCACCCACTGGCGCCAGAACAAATCCCAGGGTCCCGATTTCCCCATACAGCTGGCTGCTCATGAATAAGCCGCTGGGATACTCCCTGGCCTGCTCGATCCCCCAGGTCGGCAAATGGCTGGCCTGCAGGATGGCCACAAACGCGGAGGGCAAGAGGCCTAGGGCAAATACCCGGTAGGTGGTTTCCAGGGCGCGAGTCCTGGCCAGCGAGCCGGTGAGAATGCAGCCGCAGAACAGCGCCAACTGCCACCAGCCATTGAGCGCTTCGGACCAGGATGAAGCCCATTGAATCGACACAAGGGCATAGGCCAGCAGGGTAACAATCAACCAGTGGCCTGGCGTCAGCCGAGCACCGCTGCCGTCACGGGGAAGCAGGATGAGCACCAGGGGTACCAGCACTGACAAGATGGCCCACCTGAGCGTGTGGGCCGGTGCGATTGCGCCGGGAAGGTAGGCCAGCGCCACCAGGCCGGCCGTCAGCGGGAGCACAACGTTTACCGCCGATGCGGATCCTTGCGGCAAGGCAATTTGCATGGTCGTCGCCCCCTGACCTCACCGGAAGACGCGGACACGTCCCGGCAGGTCCCCTTTTCTGCGCTATTTCGCGGGTGGAGCGGCTGGCGGCGACGGGGGCGACGGGGTGGGGCCCATCCAGTCCTGGACCTTCTTCCGCGCCTGATCCTTCATTTCCTCGCATCGGGAAGGGTCTGCCTTGCACTTGGCCTCTAGCTCGGCCCGCTTGGCCTGCAGCTGCTCCCGCTGTTCCTTGCACTTCTCGGGGTTGGCTTTGCAGAACTCCCGGCGCTCCACGCGCTTCTCCTGCATCTGCTCGCACTTGTCCGGATTCGCCTGGCAGAACTCCCGGTGCCTGGCCCGCGCTTCCTCGCACTTCCCTGGGTTTTCCTTGCAAAACTCCTTACTCGGCCGGGGCGGTGGCCCCTCGTCATCAGCCAGGGCCGCGAGCGGGCTGCCCAGGAAACTGACGGTGGCGATAACGGTAAGGAGGACCTGCTGTACTCGCATAAGAGGGCTCCGGTGAGGACTCCGGACTGACTATAACGCCCGTGCCGGTCATTAAGGCCGCTTTTTCAGGCGCGCTCGCGGATGCGCCTTGTCATAAACCTGGGCCAGATGCTGGAAGTTCAGGTGGGTGTAGATCTGGGTGGTGCTGATGTCGGCGTGACCCAACATCTCCTGAACACTCCGCAGGTCGCTGCTCGACTCCAGCAGGTGAGTCGCAAAACTGTGGCGGAACAGATGCGGGTAGACCCGCTGCGGGACGCCCGCGCGCATCGCCCAGTAGCGCACCCGCATCTGCACCGTGCGCGGACTGATGCGATTGCCCCGCGGGCCGACGAAGAGCGCCCGCTCCTCGTTTCGGGCAAGTTGCGCGCGGGTCTTCAGCCAGGCGCCAACCTGCTCCCGCGCCTGGCGCCCCACCGGTACGATGCGCGTCTTGTTGCCCTTGCCCGTCACCCGGACGGTGCCGTCGTCCAGATCCACCGCGCCAAGATCGAGTCCCACGAGCTCAGAGAGCCGCAACCCGGAGGAATAGAACAGCTCCAGCATCGCCCGGTCCCGGGCGGTCGCGGGCTCATCGCCCTCGATCTTAAGCAGTTGCGCCATCTGGTCCACATCGAGGGTGTTCGGGAGGTTGCGGGGCGCCTGGGGTGCGGACACGTCGGCAACCGGGTTGCTCTTCAGCTGCCCTTCGCGGATCAGGTAGTTCATGAGGCTGCGGGCGCCCGAGAGACGGCGCTGGATGCTTCGCGGTGACAATCCACCCGCATGGCTCAAGGCGGCGAAGCGCCGCAGGTGCTGGGAACGCAGGTCGGTGAATGCGGCAATGTCCTGCCGGTCGCAGAATTCGGCGAGACAGACGAGATCGCGACGGTAGCTTTTGGCGGTGTTCTCCGACAAGCGCCGCTCGAGCGTCAGGTGCTCGAGGAAGCGTTCGGCGGTCTGCCAGTGCCGCGCATCCATTCGCGGAGGCCTCTGCTGTTGTGCCGGGGCTGTTGTGCCGGGGGGCTACGGGCAGGCCAGATCCTGGCGGGGAGGGGTCCGCGTCCGCAGCGCGCAGCTCACGAGCTCGCCGAGACGGGCCAGAAAATCGATGCTCATGCCCGGGTGAAAGTGGTCGGAATCCCGGCTGCCGATGGCGAGAAACCCGAGTTCGGATTTCTGCCCCAGTGGAACCAGGGCGACGGAGCCGATTTCCACGTTGCCGGCGCCGAAGAGGTAGTCCCGCTGCGTGTCACGCACCTGGCCGCAGCGAGGGGCATTCGACTGGAGGAAGGTCCGAAAGGGCGTGATGGCGGGGTCGTCCCGGCCCACCACCCGCAGGAACCGACTGGCTGCCGCGCCACCCGCCGGGCTCTCAAAGACCACCAGGACGGACTGATCCGCGTTGAACGAAATCCGCAGCTGCTCTTCCAGCACCTGCACGGCGCCAGTCTGGTCAGGTGCCGCCAGCATCAACATGGCGAGAACGTGGATGCGCGTGGCCAGGGCATCGTTGCTGCGCGCCACGTCGAGCAGATCGTTCAGCTTGCGTTCGAGCTTCAGGTTTTTCTGGCGCAGCACCAGGACCTGCCGTTCGACCAGCGACACAGCCGGGCCGCCGGCGTCATGCGGCAACCGGAGGCTGCTCAGCAAGCTGGCATGGCGCTCGAAGAATTCGGGATTGGCCTGGAGGTAATCGGCAATGGTGACTTCAGTGAGTCCGGCGTCTGCGACGTGTTGCTGCTTCAGCGTGCTCATACCTGGACCGTCCCCTCGAACACCGTAACTGCTTCACCGGTCATCCACACCGGGTAACCGGGGCCCTGCCACCGGATCTGCAGGGTACCGCCGGGCAAGTCGACGGTCACCCGGGAATCCAGCAGGCTCCAGGTGCGACCAACGACGACGGCCGCGCAGGCACCCGTACCGCAGGCTGCCGTTTCCCCCACGCCGCGTTCAAAAACCCGCAGACGAATGCGGTTCGGCGCCAGCACCTGCATGAAACCGATGTTAGCACGGTTGGAAAAACGCTCATGGTGCTCGAGCAGTGGACCAAGGCGTTGTACCGGCGCGGCATCCGCATCGGCCACGCGCAGCACAGCGTGGGGGTTCCCCATGGACACCACGCCGACTTGGATGGTTTCTTCACCGACAACAAGGTCGTAGCGCAGGGCCTGCTGCGGCGACTTGAACGGCACCAGCGCCGGACGAAACTCCGGCACGGCCATCTCGACGCTGACCGTGCCATCGGTCTCCAGCCGGGCCCGCACGGAGCCGGTGCCGTGGCCGAGGCGCAGATCCTGCTGTCCGGGTTTGGCCACCAGGCGCGCGATGCATCGCGCGCCGTTGCCACACTGCTCGGCTTCGCTGCCGTCGGTGTTGAAAATGCGGTAGTGGATGTCGTCGTCCGCGCGTTTCGGGGACTCGAGCCACAGCAGCTGGTCGAAGCCGATGCCGCGCCGGCGGTCGGCAAGGAACCGGATTCGTTCCGGTGACAGCAGCGGGACATCGTCGCCCCTGATCAGCACGAAGTCGTTGCCGAGCCCCTGCATCTTGGTGAACGGGACGTGCATGGTTCGGGACTGGCTCTGCGTGGATGGGGAGCGCAACGTGGGCCGGAATTATAGCGGGCGGGTGTGCTCTGAGACTTTGGTTAAATCCGCCGCTATTACGGGAGAAACTGGCAGGCCGGGCTTCGGTGCTGCCAGCGGTGTTGTGGTTGAAGCGGCCGCCGTCATCGCCAGGCCACGTTCATAAGCCCTGGACGCCGACTGAGCCTCGCCCACGCGTGCCATGAGCTGCCCCAGCGCCCGGTAGGCCTCCGGTGCCGGGCGGATGGCGAGACTGGACTCGAGATAGCTCCGGGCCTTGCCCCAGAGCTGGTGCCGCACACTGGCGCGGCCGGCGGCCAGCAGCAGTGCGGGATCGCCCGGCCGTTCCCTTAGCCAGCTTTCGATGCGCTTGAGGTGCGCAGCGGGATCGACGGCAGCGAGCTCGCCGTAGAGGTTGATTAGCGCCTCGCTCCAGTCTTCCTTGAGTGTCCGGCGTATTTCCACTTCCGCGTCCTCGACGCTGCCGCAGGCGATGAGCGCCTTCGCACGGGTCAGGGTGAGCCGGGGCTCGCGACGCAGATGCCGTGGAATGTCTTCCCAGACCTGGTCGAGTGCCGCCCGGTCCAGGCGAACGGTGGTCATGATGTTGCCGTAGGTGTCGACGCTCCACTCGTCCAGCTTGTCGGCCGGCACGTTGCCACGCCCGCGCAAGAGCGGGAGCAGTTCCGCGAGCAGTTGCCATTCCCTGCGGCGATAGTGGAGTTCAGCGAGGAGCTTCAGTGCCTGAGCGTGCGTGGGATGCCGGTCCCGGACCCTGTTCAGGCTGACCAGTGCTTCTGTGTATTGGCCGTCTTCGAGCTGCAGCTCCGCCTGGGTCAGCAGCACGGCGTCCTCCGCGGCGGGCTCCTGTTCGCAAGCCATCCGCAGCCAGCCGTCCCGACGGTCCCGATCGCCCTGCATCTGCGCCGCGCGCGCGGCCGCGAGGTAATTGAGCAGGGGCGTTTCCGACAGCCGCGCTCCCCGCGTCAGGAGTCGTTCACCCCGTGCCAGCCGGCCTTCGGCCAGGGCAATGTAGCCCCTGGTGGCCTGGCGGCCCGCGTAATTGAGCCGCGCCTTCGCCCAGGCCTCACCCAGGCGGCGCGGCGCCCGCCACACCTGCACCAGCAGGCGCAACGCCAGGTAGCTGAGGACGAGGACCAGCGCGAGGATCGGCACGGAGGTCTCGACGACGTAGCCCCGGAAATTGATGAGGACGTAGCCGTTGTCCGGTAACACGAGATGGGCGGCAAGGGCACCGACGATCAGCGCCAGGACGATGACCAGTCCAACCTTCATCGCCCGCCCTGCTTCGCGACGGCAGCGGGTTTGCCGGCTGCGCTGAGCCGGAGCAATGCGTCGAGCGAGCCGGAGATATCCGGCAGCTCCTCCGGCAGGCGGGCGGCAGAAAGTTCCGTGAGCGACTCGACAGCGGCCTGGACGTCGGGAGACGCCAGGTCGAAGTGTTCGCGCAAGCGGTCACCCGCAGCCGCAACCGAGCGCCGGTACATCCCGGCGTCACCGCGCATGATGGCGAGTTGCGCGAGTTGCAGTTCGAGATCCAGGCTGCGGATCAGTACGGTCTGTTCCGCCTCCGACAGCAAGGGCGCTACCGGATCATCAACGCGCCGCACACTGACGAGGCTCGCCAGGGCCGAACGGCTGGCCGCCAGCGCGCGGTCGAAGCCCGTGAGCGGCGCAGCCGGCTTTTCTGGCCTGGCGCGAAAGGCCTCTGACGCGGAAATCTTCAGCGGCAGCGTTTCCAGGCTGTCCGACAAGCTGCCGAGGGTTAGCACGATGCCCTCGGTGTCGGGGCGGGGAACGGCCTTGAGGCCATTGATCTCGTCGGCGAGGAGGCGGCGAACGGGCGTCAGGCGCGGGTCGTTCAGCTCACCCAGAGCGTCGTCGGCCAGGCCGAGCGCCGTCTGCGCCACTGCCACATCGCCAGCCAGTCCGAGCTGGGCATTGGCGATGCGCATGTAATGCTCGGACTCGGCCAGAAGCCAGGCCGCCCTAACCTTGTCGCCAACGCCGACGAACCGCTCAATGTTCTGCTCGAGCCGGCTGACACGGTCGGGAAGGGCACCCAGCGCCTCTGTCTCCCGGGACACGCGCTCCCGCAGCCGGTCCATGTCATCGTCCAGCAGGCGCCGGCTGGTGGAGGCTTCATCGAGACGGGCCTTCAGTGCCGCCAGCTCGGAACCCTTGACGCTGACGTCTTCGCGCAGCTCGGAGACCTGCTGCCCGATGCCGGAACGCTGCTCCACCCAGACGTAGCCCGCAACGGCGACAGACACGCCAAGGGCGACGAGGGCGACGGTGGTCGGGAGGCGGGAGGTGGACATGGGCCTATTTTGCCAGCGAAACGGGCTGTAGGAGCGGCTTTAGGCGCGACCGGCTTGTTAAGATTCGGGGTCAGACTGCGATTTGCGAGCCACGAGATCTCGCGCGGCAAATCGCAGTCTGACCCCGATTCTTGTCGCGCCTAAAGCCGCTTCTACCCCCCCGCCCGCAACCGCCGCTTAACTTCCCCCACGTGCCGCCGGCTGACCGGAAGTGGCCGGAAGTCGGCCTTTAGGCGCACCTGCCAGGCGCCGCTGTCGTCGCGATCCAGGCTGTCCAGCCAGGCGACCGCGATCAGGGCGTTCCGGTGGATGCGGAGGAAGCGCTCGCCGAACTCGTCCTCCAGATCCTTCAGGGGCTCATCGAGCAGCGCCTCGCCGCCGGCGTAGTGTGCGGTGACGTATTTCTGGTCGGCCTGGAAACAGAGGACGTCGCCCACGGGAATCATCTGCAGGCCACGGGCGCGTTGCACGCAGAGGTGGGTGCGCGGGGCGGCACCGGGAATCCGGAGCAGCTGGGCGCGGCCGACGCGCGTGGCATGCTCCAGTGTCTGCTGCAGGCGTTCCCGGCGGACCGGTTTCAGCAGGTAACCCACCGCCTGGGTCTCGAAGGCCTGGATGGCGTACTCGTCATAGGCAGTGGTGAACACCACTGCCGGCCGGCGTTCCCAGCCCGCCAGCTGGCTTGCCACCTGCAGGCCGTCAATGCCCGGCATGCGGATGTCGAGCAGGACCACATCGGGCTGGAGGGTGTTGCACAGCTGCAGCGCCTCCTCACCGTGGCTCGCTTCGCCGACCACGCGAAAGCCCTCAAGATCGCCCACCAGCTGGCACAGCCGGCTGCGGGCCGGGGGCTCGTCGTCCACGATCAACACGCTGGCGGCCTCCGGGCTCATTGTGTAGCGCTCATGCGTAGCTGCGTACGCCGTTAGCGGGGAAAAGTAGGGTGACGGTGTACCGGTCAGGCTCCGTTTCCACCGTGAGGGTGCCGTCCTTGCCGAAAGCAAGCTCAAGCCGCTCGCGAATATTATCGAGTGCCAGGCCGTGGCCCGGCCGCGCAGACCGGCCCGCCGGGGGTAACGGATTCGTGACAGCAATGCGAATGAAGTTGCCATCCGACTCGCCGAAGACCGAGATCACGCCCGGCCCGGGCGATGGTTCGATCCCGTGGTAGATCGCATTTTCCAGTAGGGGCTGAATCGTGAGCCCGGGAATTTCCGCGGCGGCGGGCAACGCACCCAGACGCCACTCCACCTGCAGCCGCGGGCCTAGCCGGTGCTGTTCCATGCGCTCGTACACACGGGCGATCTCCAGCTCCTCCTGCAGCGGAATGAGCTGGCGACCGTCCCGCAACGAAGCGCGAAACAGGTCCGCGAGATCCTCAACGGCCTGCTCCGCGGCCACGGGATTCGAGCGGGTGAGGGCCGCGATGGTATTCATGCTGTTGAAGAGAAAATGCGGCCGGATCCGGGCCTGCAGGGCGTTCAGCCGGGCCTCCGCCTCGCGCCGCACATTCCGCTGCCACTGCTGGGACACATAGAAGTAGCGGAGCAGTGGCGCCATTACCAGCGTGGCGATAGCGAGGTTGCGCGTGAGAAAGGACCAGTGGTCGGTCGGGAACCAGCCGCCCCCGGCGTCGGGACCTGCGCCGAGGAAACGGCCCAGCCAGAAGGCGGTCTCAGAGACTGCCGTTACGCAGCCCATGACCACCAGGTAGGTCACCACGCTGCCTTCGGGCACCGCAAAGCGCGTGAGCCACTGGCGCAAGCGGCACAGGACGGCCGCACCGATCAGGCCGGTCCAGAGCAGCAGCAGGGCGGTCTGGGCCAGGTGGGAATAGAACGCGAACCAGCCGGGCTGGCCGGCGAGAGTCAGGAGCAGTGCGAGCAGCTGGGAGGCGAGGACGACGCCGAAAACGGCGAGCGGAGCGCAGAGATCGGGAAGCGCAAAACGGTCGGCGTTGCCGCTACTCCTCGGTGCACCACTGGTCGACAGCCCTGTTGGCATCGGCACGCTCGACATCGAGTTCCTCGCTCGTCAGATAAACGCGCTCGCCGTTTGGGCCGGGCTTATAAAGCCGGTGGGCATCGGTGTACTTTGCCACACGGTCCTTGGCCTGCAGGCAGGTGGCTTCCCGCTCGGCCAGCACCTTCTGGCGGTCCGCTTCGGCGGCGGCATCGGCGTCCGCCCCCTGGCCCTCGCGCAGGTCGGCGGCGGCATCGAGCTCGGACTTGGCCTTGACGCGGGCCTGCAGCGCCCCGCGGTCGGTCTTCCGATAGCGGATGGGGAGTTCTTCGGAGGCGCTGTCCGTCGGCGGCTGGTCGCTGTAGCTGAGGACTCCCTGGGGGTCCACCCACTTGTACACCGAGGCCTCCTGCGCCAGCGCCGCGGCGCCAAACGCGCTAGCCACGACGAAAACCAGCAACCCGGAAGCTGCAGACTGGCGCTTCATGACGACAACCTCAATAGGAGAGTCGGAAGTTCGGGCCCAATGCCCTGAACAGGGGGGAATTATGCCACCCGGCACCGGCTGGAAATTTGACGGGGGTCACGGTCGACCCCTCCCCAGGGGACGGGGAAGCAGGGAAACGGGCCGGGGCGCTGGCTGGGGAGGCCCCGGCGGAGCCTCCCCAAGGCCAGAAAGAACGATATCTAGGTGTAGGCGCTCTCCCCGTGGGAGGCCGTATCCAGGCCTTCCCGCTCCTGGTCCTCCGTCACGCGCAGTCCGATCGTGGCGTTCACGACGGCGAAGCCGACCAGGGAGACCAGTCCGGACCAGACGATCGTGGTGCCCACGGCCCACAACTGGGCGATGAACTGGGCCGACATTGAATACTCCGCGACCGAATTGGCCACGTAGTCGTAGACGCCCGTGCCACCCAGCGACGGGTCGCAGAAGACAGCCGTCAGCAGCGCGCCCGTGATGCCGCCGATGCCGTGGACGCCGAAGACGTCGAGCGAATCGTCATAGCCCAGCATCGCCTTCAGTTTGGTGACCGCCCAGAGGCAGACCAGGCCGGCGACGAGACCGATGACGATGGCGCCCATCGGGCCCACCCAGCCGCAGGCCGGCGTGATCGCCACGAGGCCGGCGACGGCACCCGACGCGGCACCCAGCATGGTGGGCGTGCCGCGCGCGATCCACTCGGCGAAGGACCAGGCGAGCGCGGCTGCGGCGGTGGCCAGAATGGTGTTGGCGAACACCTGGGCGGCGAGTCCGTTGGCTTCCAGGTTGGAACCGACGTTGAAGCCGAACCAGCCGACCCACAGCAGCGCGGTGCCAATCATCACCATGGGCACGTTGTGCGGCGGCATGGACGAACGCCCGTAGCCGACCCGCTTGCCCGCGAAGTACGCCCCCACCAGGCCGGCAATGCCGGCGTTGATGTGCACGACGGTGCCACCGGCGAAGTCGAGAGCGCCCTTCTGGAAGAGGAAGCCCGCCGTGGCGCCCGCGGCGGCGCCGGCGTCCGCGTCGGTGTAGGCATCCGGACCCGCCCAGAACCAGACCATGTGGGCAATCGGCAGGTAAGCGAAGGTGAACCAGATCACGAGGAACAGCAGCACGGCCGCAAACTTCAAGCGCTCCGCAAAGGCACCGACGATGAGGCAGGGCGTAATGCAGGCGAAGGTGAGCTGGAAGACGAAGTAGGCGAACTCGGGCACGTACACGCCCTTGGAGAAGGTGGCCGCTACCGATTCGACGGTCATGCCGCTCAGGAAGAGGCGATCAAAGCCCCCGAAGAACGCGGAGCCGCCGGTAAACGCGATGCTGTAACCGTAGATGGCCCAGAGCAGCGCGATCAGGCAGAAGGTCATGAAGACCTGCATCAGGACGGATAGCACGTTCTTGGAGCGGACCATGCCACCGTAGAAAAGCGCGAGGCCTGGAATGGTCATGAGGATGACCAGCACGGTCGACGTCAGCAGCCAGGCGGTGTCGCCCTTGTCCGGGACGGGCGTGTCGGCGCCAAAGGCGAGGCCTGGCACCAGGAGACCCCCGAGGAGCAGGGTACCAAGGCCAAACTGTTTCAGATCGCTGATGTACTTCGTCACTGAACTATCTCCTGCTCGATTCTTTGCTAGACGGCTTCGCTGCCGGTTTCCCCGGTCCGGATCCGGACCACCTCGTCCAGCTGGGTGACGAAGATCTTGCCGTCGCCAATCTTGCCGGTGCGGGCCGTGTTGGCGATGGCCTCGATCACCTGCTCCACGATGTCGTCGGCCACCGCCAGTTCGAGCTTGGTCTTCGGCAGAAAGTCCACGACGTATTCGGCGCCCCGGTAGAGCTCGGTGTGACCCCGCTGGCGGCCGTAGCCCTTCACCTCGGTGACCGTGATGCCCTGGACCCCCATCTCGGTGACGGCCTGGCGCACGTCGTCGAGCTTGAAGGGCTTGATGATGGCGGTAATGAGTTTCATGGTTGGAACTCCAGGGGGCTGAAGCTCGTCAAGCCGTGTTTCGCCATGAAAAGGCTCCTAATCTTGCTTGTGTGCTGGACAGGGGGCTGGCACGATCATTGCGCCGCCGACAGCCCCATAAAGCACGATGCGTGCCAGGTGCCCGGAAGCCTTGCCCGTCAGGCACCGGCGGGTCGATCTCCCGGCGACTGAACGGCCTGTTGCACCATCGCAGGGCGGGCCCGGGCACCCAATGGATCGTTGTGGGGCGTGCGTAAAACACGATAAGGGGAAAACCATGGACGCGAAGTTCGTCGAAGACCTGGCCCGCAAGCTGGCCGCCAACGTGCCGGGCAGTGTCCGTGCGCTGCAGGCCGATCTGGAGCGGAACTTCGAGGCCCTGCTCGGCAGCACCTTCGAAAAACTGCAGCTGGTGAGCCGGGAAGAATTTGACGTGCAGCGCCGTGTGCTGGAGCGCACAAGGGAGAAGCTCACCCGGGTGGAAGCAGAGCTGCAAACCCTCGAAGAAAAGCTCGGTTGCGCCTCGCCACCACCCTGACCCGCGCTCAGCTGGGCCTGAAAGCCCCGGAGGTCGCGGTGGAAGCGCACGTGGCCGGAGGCCTGCCCCAGTTCACCATCATCGGCCTGATCGAGACGGCGGTCCGGGAAAGCCGGGACCGGGTCCGGGCGGCCATTCAATCGTCGGGCCTCGAGTTCCCGGACGGCCGCATCACTGTCAACCTCGCCCCGGGTGACCTGCCCAAGTCGGGCAGTGGTTTTGACCTGGCCATCGCCGTTGCGATCCTCGTGGCGTCTGGTCAGGTAAACGCCAGGCGGGTTGGGGGCGTGGAGTTCCTCGGTGAGCTGGCGTTTTCCGGGACCCTCCGTCACGTGCCCGGCCTGATCCCCGCGCTCCTCAAGGCCCGGCTGGCCGGGCGCCTCGCCATCGTGCCGATTGCCGGCCTGGTCGAGGCCACATTGCTCGGCGGCGACCGGATTCGACTGGCGGGCGAGCTGCGGGACGTGGTGCAGTACCTCAACGGCACTGGCGAGCTGCCGGCACCGCCCGCGGGCGGACCATCCTTGCCGGGCCCCGCGGCTGAGTTCGAGGATCTGGCGGACGTGCGGGGCCACGCCGCAGCCCGGCGCGCCCTGGAAGTGGCTGCCGCCGGCGGCCATCACTTGCTGCTGGTCGGTCCGCCGGGGACCGGCAAGACGATGCTCGCGCGCCGCCTGCCGGGTCTGCTGCCTGACCTGAGCGACAGCGAGGCGCTGGAGTCGGCCGCCATCCAGTCGCTGGCAGGCGGCGTCCTCGAGTTTCGGCGCCGGCCGTTCCGCGCCCCCCATCACACCGCTTCCGCGGCGGCCCTGGTCGGTGGCGGCGGCAATCCGCGACCCGGCGAGATCTCGCTGGCGCATCGTGGTGTACTGTTCCTGGACGAATTGCCGGAGTTCTCGCGCAGCGTACTCGAGGCTCTGCGCGAGCCGCTCGGCACCGGCCAGATCACCATTGCGCGCTCGCTCCGCACCGTCGAGTACCCCGCCGAGTTCCAGTTGGTGGCGGCGATGAACCCCTGTCCCTGCGGATTTGCGGGGGATCAGGAGCAGGAGTGCCGGTGCACCCCGGACCAGGTGCGCCGGTATCAGATGAAGGTGTCGGGGCCCTTGCTGGATCGGGTGGATCTGATCGTCAGTGTGAATCGGAGTGGCTTGCGTCGGGTCGACGGTGAACGCCCTGAGTCGTCAGCACCCGTTCGGACCCGGGTGTGGAACGCAGCGGCGCGCCAGATCCAGCGGAATGGCTGCCTGAACGGGCGCCTCGCCGCTCACGGCTTACGCGCCCACTGCAGTTTCGACGGTACCGGCGAGGCCTTGCTCGAAGCCGCCAGCAGCCGGTTTGCATTGTCGGCCCGGGCTCAGGATGGGGTTCGCCGTGTGGCGCGGACGCTGGCAGACTTGAGCGGTGCCGAGGTGATTGGCACCAGTCAGGTGGCTGAGGCGATCAGCCTCCGCGCGGAGCGGCAGATAGGGGGTGGTTCGACGGCGCGCTAAGCCGGACGTCCAGGGCGCGGACGGCATCGAGGTGATTGACGCCGGGGATCTTCGGCAAGACTACACCGCCACCTCTATTTCGCGGACATCCTCGCCGCGGAGCTGATCGTCGACGGCGGCCAGATAGCCGCGGATCGCATCTTTGATATTCTCTAGCGCTTCCTGCTCGTTAAGGCCTTGGGACCAGCATCCGGGCAACCCCGGCACGGACACCGCGTACCCCTCTTCGGACTTGTGCAGCGCGATTCGGTATTTCATCAGGATCTCCGGCTTGATCCGGCAGCGTTCGACGAGATTCTACACGCAGCCCAGCCAGACCTGCCGTGCGACATTAGGGGCATTTCATGCAGGAATGACGATGCCGTGGCCCTGGCGTGACGGACTACATAATCAGGAGCCCGACATGAACGTCACGGCCGCGATTATTTCCTCGTCCGACAGGTCAACACGGCCGCCCTTGGGGGGCATGTAACCGGCCTGCCCCTGAAAGCCCTGGAGGGCGTGCTGGTTCAGCGTGGCGGTGCCTGTGGCGCGGCGCGGTGCCCAGGCCGCCGCGTCCCCGAGCTTTGGTGCGCCGCCAACACCGGCGCCGTGGCAGGCGAAGCAGGCTGCGTTGTAGACCTGCTCGCCCGTCAGCTTCGCAGTCACCGGAGCGGCGGCCGCCTCGGGCAGGACTGCTGCCAGCGCGCCACCCACGGGCTCGTCTCCCGGCAGGCTCACACGCCCGGCAGGGCGGATGCGCTCATCCACCTCGGCGGCGTAGGCCGGATCCTCTTTCACCCAGACCAGCTGGCTGTTGCCGGCAATCGCGCGGGCCAAAAAAATCAGGAACACCGTGACGCCAATGAGAGCGCCGATGACCACCATGACGAGGTTGAAGAAATTCTGGTCCTGGGGGGATTGGGGGGTGGGTTCCGGGGTGCTCAAGATGTGCTCGATCGGTGCGTGGCGGGAGGCCTGGGTTGCGGAAGGTCTGGGTTGCGGCAGTATAAGTGACAAGACAGCGGGGGAAAACCGGGTCAGCCAGGCTGGGCGAGGGTCCCCGTCAGACGCCGGGGCGACGCGAAATCCCGGACTCCGGCGAGCTGGCGCAGCGCGGTGAGGTCGTCGATCCGGATGCGGTGGGTGTCCAGGCGGCGGATGAGGCCTCGGTCTTCCAGATCCCGGAAGCTGCGGCTCACGGTCTCTTTCTTCAGCCCCAGAAAATCCGCGATGTCTTCCCGGCTCATCGGCACCTGGATCTCCCGGAGCGCCGAATCAGCGTCGTCGGCCAGGTTGTCCGTCAGACGGCGCCAGTGCCGCAGGTAGAGCAGGAACACGGCGAGGCGCTCGATCGCGGCGCGCTGACCCAGGCTGTAGACGACATCGAGGATGTCCTCCACCACGCGAAACATCATGTTGAGGAAGGCGCGCTCGGCTTTCGGGTCCTGCGCAAGCCGCAGGTCGAGCTGCCGGCGGGGGCAGCAGGCGACGCGGGCCGCGGTCACGGCTTCCACGCTGAAAAAATAAGTGTCTGTGGCGGTGAGGCCGACGAAATTGTCGCGAAACAGAAAGGACAGGACCTGGCGCCGGCCATCCGTGCCCGTGCGCGTCACGCGCAACACCCCCGACAGGATGTTGAAGACCTGGCTGGCGGGTTCCCCAGCGCTGATGATGACCTCCCCCGGCTCCAGATCGCGAATTGGGGCAGCGTCAAAGATGTCCAGGAACACGTCCTGGGGCAGGTCGAGTGTGCGCATGGAGGAAAAGCATGGCGTTCCGTCCGGGGGCTGGCAAGCGGCGAACGACCTGCGAGCCGCGCTGGTTGGACGTCCTGCGCCAGCCGGCGGTATCATCTCGCCCCCGTTCGGGCGCCCGTAGCTCAGCTGGATAGAGTACTGCCCTCCGAAGGCAGGGGTCAGAGGTTCGAATCCTCTCGGGCGCGCCATC
>CAYMKJ010000134.1:0-7152 GCA_964391025.1 uncultured Chromatiaceae bacterium | reverse complement strand
CTCTCGCTCAGGTATATAGAGGGCACCACAAATTCAAACTACAACACGCCGAAGGTGACACTGTCCTGGAAGGTCCTGGACGACACCAACGTGTACTTCTCCTGGGCCCGCGCTCAGAAGCCAGGCGGCATCAACCAGCTGACGGGTGGTGGCGGAGGCGTGCCTCCTTCGATCGAACAGGAACGCTTCGACCCGGAAAAGCTCGAGGCCTGGGAGTTCGGTGTCAAGACGGGCTTCGAGGCGGCGGGGTTCTGGCGGTTGAACAGTGCTCTCTTTCTTCAGGATTACTCCGACAAGCAGGTCGGGATCCAGGTCGAGCGGTCAGGCACTTCACAACCTGCCGTGGTCAATGCGGCTGCCGCCAAGAACTGGGGTTTCGAGTTCGAGGCAACCTGGCAGCCAAGCCTCATGGATGGCTTGACGCTGAGCCTGTCAGGCACCATCCAGAACCCAAAATATGAGTCCTGGACGGATGACAGCCGCAATCTGGTCAAGGCCGCCGTCTACGGGTCATGCCCCGTCATCTATAAACTTCAGGATCCGAACTCGACTGACTTTAACGATCAGCTGGAATCGACAGATCCGGTGGACCCGATTTTTGGTGGAGCCGTACCCCAGGCGAACTGCCGCTTCGACTACGGTGGCAACCAGCTGGAGCGGGCGCCCAAGCAGGCCTACGCGGCCTCCTTGAGCATCCAGCGGCCATTCATGGAGACGCCCTTTGAGTACTTGTTCGAGCTGTCGGGCAGCTGGCAGGACGAACGGTGGGCGGAACCCGAGAATCTGGTGCTCTTGTCGAGCTATGCTCTCATGGATCTGCGCCTGGGCCTGACGTCGGACAAGTGGGACGTCATCGCCTACGTGGACAATGTCCTGGACGACAGCACCTTCAAGACGGCAGGTAGCGGTCCGGACTTTGGCGCCCAGGTCACGGACCTGGGCTTCCTTGCCGGCTTTGGCACGACGCATTATTTCGGCACGCTGCCGGATCCCCGGGTCTTCGGTATCCGCGGTGCTTACCGCTTTGGGGGCTCGCAGTAGGGCCTGATCAGTCATTCCAGATCAGTAAGGCCAGATCAGTAATTCCACGACCACCGCGCCCCGAAGAGTTGCAGCTCTTCGGGGCGCTTCTTTTTTTGCAGGGCGCGCCGCGCTAGCCGAGCAGCCTGGTCGTGCCGATGAAGCCGACGACCGCGATCAGGGCGTAGGTGGACCAGATGATGACGGTCGATCGGTCCATGGTGCTGCTGATGATCGCCTCGATTTCGGGCCTGGAGCCCTCCACGGCCAAGCGGCCGAAGGCGGCGCCAATGGGGTCGAAGGCCAGGATCATCCAGATGACCATGAGGTTGATGACGCCGTAGAGGGCCACCTTGAGGTGCAGCCAGGGGACGTCCTGCACGAAGGGTCCAGCGCCCAGCGAGGACGAGATGCACAGGACGATCAGGGTGACGCCGACGAGCCCGGTGAGCCAGTTGGTAACCCGGGCCAGCCGGTGGCCGACCGGCTTGTCGTACCAGTAGGCACCCGCCATGCTGATGGCCCACCAGGTGATGCTGAAGAGCCACACCAGGGCGAGCGCCAGGTCGGAGATCGGCAGGAACCCCAGGTTCCTCGACAGCATCACGCCGAAGGGCAGTGCGGCCTTCCACATCGTGCGAGGCAGCAACTCGATCCGCAGGGCCATGTGCAGCAGGGTCACGCGGGTCATGAAGCTCAGCCTCTGATCCGTGGACCGGCGGGCCGCGAGATACACTCCCATGTCGGTGCCCACCCAGAAGACGAACATCAGAATGTGCGCGTACTTCCAGACGACGTATTCAGTCATCGCGGCGATCTCCTGCGGAACCTGCGCCGTGACTTTACCTCAATCGCAGCATCTGTCCGCAAGGCGGCTTGGCCGCCAGTAGGTGCACCCGTCGTTCCTTGGTATTCTCACCTGCAAAGGAGAACACTGTGCGACCTCATGTAGAACTCA
This sequence comes from uncultured Chromatiaceae bacterium, assembly GCA_964391025.1. Taxonomy (GTDB): domain Bacteria; phylum Pseudomonadota; class Gammaproteobacteria; order Steroidobacterales; genus SHZI01. Next base: position 5,174 of record CAYMKJ010000134.1, on the reverse strand, counting down.
TTCAGCAAGACGACCTGTGCTGGCACGCCGCCGAGCTGCCGAAGGGCGAGGGCAAGGTCCGCCAGCGAAACCTGTCCTATGACGAGGAGAACGGTGGCGCCTCGACCAAGCTCGTTTTTGATTCCGCCTGGCACCGGCCGGCCGGCTACCACCACGCTGATACCGAGTGGTACGTGCTCTTCGGGGAGATCCAGTTCGGGCCGAAGCTGCTCCGGAAGGGCGCCTACTTCCGCGCGCCAGCCGGCCTGCGTATTCCGGCCCTGGCGGTGAAAGCGGGCACCGAAGTTCTCCTGTTCCGCGAACTGCAGGACTGGGGCTTCAGCACGTCGAGCCGGGACCGACCGGGGTTCGTTCCCCGCGGTCTCAACACCACGTCCAGCGAACCCGGCGTGCTGACCACGGTCGACACCACGCGGATGGAGTGGATGCCCAATATCTATGAAGGTGACCAGCAGCGCTTCCTCAAGCTGAAGCTCCTGTACCACGATCCCGCACCGAAGAATAATCCGGAAAAGGGCTTCGTCACCATGATGTGCTGGGCCCCACCCGGCTGGTCGGACGACCGGATGGTTCATCACCCGGTGTTTGAGGAGGCGTACACGATCGATGGCCACCTGGACTACAACTTCGGGCGCCTCGATGCGGGGACGTACTTCTTCCGGCCGGCCCGCGTCAAGCACGGGCACTTTATCTCCGGGGATGAGAAGGGCTTTACGGGCATCTTCCGCATGGACGGCTCGATCATCAACTGGATCACCATCAACGAGAAGGTGACCGTCGAAGGCACACCGCTGAACTATGACCCCCGCACCCAGGGGCCGCTGATTGCCGGCATCCCGGTGCGTTCGCGGACCACGGGCAAATGGGACAGGGACGGCTGGTGAGTTAGCGAATGAGTGGCGTAATCGACATCGTCTGTAACCTGTTTACGCCGCAGGAGGTCGCCAACGGCCACACCGGACTCGACGACGCGTTCAAGGCCCAGGTCCGCATGCCGCCCGAAATCCGGGGTGGCGTCACGGTCGAGAACTATCTGCAGCGTATGGATCGGGCCGGCATCGAACGGTCCCTGCTGATCGCGGTGCGGGCTGGCGACCTTAACATGAAGGGCGGCTTTGAGTTGCCCTACGAGCGGGTCAGGGAGGTCTGCCAGCAGCACCCGAAGCGGTTCTCGGGTCTCGCCGGCATCGACCCGTTCCGCGGCATGCAGGGCCTGCGTGATCTGGAACGGGCCGTGAAGGAGTATGGCTTCGTTGGCGCCCACCTGTATCCGCACTGGTGCGGTCTGGCTCCCGACCACGCCAAGTACTACCCCTACTACGCCAAGTGCTGCGAGCTGGACGTGCCCATCATGCTGCAGGTCGGCCACAACCTCATCTATTCCAGGGAGCGCCGGCTGCCATCCGTGGGTCGCCCGATTTGCCTGGACCAGGTGGCTATCGATTTTCCGGAGCTGAGGCTGATCGGCATTCACATCGGCATTCCCTGGACCGACGAGATGATCTCCATGTGCTGGAAGCACGAGAATGTTTTCGCCGCCGGCGACGCCTACGCACCGAAGTACTGGCCCGAAGAATTCGTGCACTACGCAAACACCTACGGGAAGGAAAAAATCCTGTTTGGCACCGACTGGCCGGTGATTGATCCCGAGCGGGCGGTTCGCGAGGTCGGTGAGCTCAACCTGCGTCCGGAAGCAAAGCGCCTGTTGATGCGCGACAATGCCCTGCGCGTCTTCAAGCTGCCCGGCTGAGCCGGCCGCAGACCATGCCGTCTGACGCCAATCTACCCCCACCGTCGTTTCAGCATCTGTCCCTGGTAGGCGGGATTCGCGCGGCCATGTATCGCGCGCCCGGCAAGATTGCCTACCGGCACCGGGAGCGGACCCGCACCTATCAGGAGCTGCTGGATCGGGTTGACCGGGTCACCGCCGGACTCATCGCCGGACTCGGCCTGAAGCCCGGCCTGAAGCCCGGCGAGCACGGCGCTATCGTTGGCAAAAACTCAATCGAGTACATGGAGATTATTCTTGGTGCGTCCCAGGCGGGTGTGGCGCTGGCCACTGTCAATCCCCGGTTGTCGCTGCCGGAGATCGTGGCCATTTGCGACGATGCCGCCGCCCGGGTGATCTTCGCTGATCCGGAGTTGGCAGTAGCGCTGCGCGATGCACGCCTGGTGATCCAACCCGTGATCATCGCAATCGGCCCTGAGTTCGAGGCATGGCTGGCGAAGACCCGGCCCGCTTCTGCGCCACCGGCAGTGCGGGAGTGGGATGACTTCACCATTCCGTACACCTCCGGTACGACCGGCAAACCGAAGGGCGTGCAGGTGCCCCACCGTTCACGGATCCTGACGCTGTTCGGGATGGCCGTGGAGTATGGCTGCTACGCGCCGGATGACCGGTTCCTGGCAATCGCCCCAATGTGCCACGGAGCGGGCATGATCTTCTCGCTGGCACCGGTTTTCTTCGGCGGGTACGCCGAGATCATCGACAAGTTCGAGCCAGAGGATGTCCTGGCGAAGCTTGGCAGCCAGCAAATTACCGGGTTCTTCGGCGTGCCCACCCACTTTCACTCCCTGTTGTCTGTCGGGCCCGCGCAGCTGGCCGCCAGTCGCAGTACGGCCCTGAAGACAGTGATTTCCAACGCGGCCGCGTTGCCCCAGGCGATGAAGGAGCGGCTCGTGGCGCACTTCGGGCCCGGGCTCCTGCACGAGACCTACGGGTCCACCGAAGCGGGTATCGTTGCCAATCTGCGGCCGCCGGATCAGTTGCGCAAATTGCAGTGTGTCGGCCAGCCTTTCCCCTGTACCGAGGTTGAGTTGCGGCGCAAGGACGGAACAGAGTGCGGTGTGGATGAGGTGGGCGAACTCTTCTCCCGCAGTCCGTATCTGTTCAACGGCTACTGGGGCCGGCCGCAGGAAACCGCCGAGGCATTTCGCAACGGGTGGGTGACGGTGGGCGACCTCGCCCGGCGCGACTCCGAGAGTTACCTGTATATCGTGGACCGCCTGAAGGACATGGTTATCTCCGGTGGAGTGAATATTTATCCCCGCGAGGTGGAGGAGGTCATCGTCCAGCATCCGGGTGTGCAGGAGGCTGCCGTGATCGGGGTGCCGGACGAGAAGTGGGGCGAGGTACTGAAGGCCTTCGTCGTGCCCCGCGCCGGCACGGAACTCAGCGCCGAAGCACTCCTGGCCTTTCTCGAGCCGCGCATCGCCCGGATGAAACTGCCGAAGCACGTCGAATTTATCGGGCAGATTCCCCGCAATGCCAATGGCAAGGTTCTCAAGACTGCGCTCCGGACGCGCGACTGACCCGGTATGGCGACGGGCATTGCGGAGAAGCCGGCCGTCGAGTTCTTTTTCGACACCTCCTGCCCCTGGAGTTATCTGGCGCTGGAACGCGTCCGGGAAGCGGCGCTCCGGACCGGTTCCCGGGTCGTCTACCGGCCAGTCCTGGTGGACGAGGTTCTTAAGCGCGCAAATCCGGGCTTTCCGGCCGATCGCACGGATCCCCTGCCGGCGCGGGCCAGGTACCAGGCCAAGGATCTCGCCGACTGGGCCCGCTATTGCGGTCTCGTGTTGCACAAGCCAAAGCCCTGGCCCCTGCGGGCCGAATGGGCCCAGCGGGGCGCGGTGGTTGCCGCCGGGACCGGCCAGGCCTTCGCCTACCTGACGGCTGTGTTCGCGGCCCTCTTTGCGGATAATCGCGACATCCGCGAGCGGGCCGTTGTGGAGGCGGTGGCGACAGAGGCGGGTCTCGATCCTGCCAGCTTTGCAGCCCGCATTAGCGACAGGCAGACGCAGTTGCAGGTGGAGAGCAACGGGGCCGAGCTCGTGGCACTCGGCGGCTTCGGTACTCCCACCCTGCTGGTTGGCGCTGACCTGTATTTTGGCAATGATCGCCTGCCTTTGGTCGAGGCCGCCCTGGCCCGGCAAGCGGGGATGCGGCTGGTACTTCCCGGCGCACACGGAGCTTGAGTCATGCCTGAATCTGCAGAAGTCACGGTTGCCACCTCACGCAGGGGTTTTCTGGTCGGCTCCGGAGCGGTTGCCCTGGCGCTGAGCTTGCGGTATGCAACCAGCTCGGCAACCGGCGCCGCCGGGACCCAGGCTGTTTACGGCGCCTGGGAAGACCTGATGCGCCGGAAATGGACCTGGGACCGGGTCGCGCACGGTACCCACGGGACCAATTGCACCGGTACCTGCGCCTTCAACGTCTATGTCAAGAACGGCATCGTCTGGCGCGAGGAGCAGCAGGGCGAGTACGGACGTTCGGAGGACGCGCCGGACTACGGTCCGCGGGGCTGTCAGAAGGGCCTGCGCCACGCCAGGTATATGTATGGCAAGCAGCGGATTCTCTACCCCATGAAGCGGGTGGGGGAGCGGGGCGCCGGGAAGTGGGAGCGTGTGACCTGGGACGAGGCACTGGCTGAGATCGCGGACCGCTTTATCGACTACTCGGTGGCGTTCGGTCCGCGCTCCATCAGCTTCGACCTGGGTACCCAGATGGTGCTGAAGCGCGCGTCATTTGCGGCTCTGGGGCGTTTCGCGACCATCAGCGGCATCGAGCTGCCGGAGGCGTTTGCCGGGGTCGGTGACCTGCCTACCGGCGTGCAGATGACCGTTGGCGAGCCGCTGCTGGGCGACACCATGGCAGCCGTCTTCAAGTCGCGCTGTTGCCTGGTGTGGTTCTGCAATCCGGCAGTCACCCGGATTCCGGACGCGCATTTTTTCTGGGAGGCCAGGTACAACGGCACTGAAGTGATCGCCATCTCGCCAGAGTTTACGCCGAGCGCGATGCACGCCAGCAAGTGGGTGAACCCAAAGCCCGGTACCGACATCGCCCTGGCGATGGGCATGGTCCAGGTGCTGCTCGCAGACGGCCTCATTGACAGGGATTACATTCGCGAGCAAACGGACCTGCCGTTCCTTGTACGCGTCGACAACGGCCGCTTTTTGCGCGAGAGCGATTTCCTGGCGGGTGACTCGGCCCGCAACAATCTTTTCTACATCTGGGACGAGAAGACTCGCAGGGCGGCAGTGGCGCCAGGCACGGGCGGTCCGCCCCCGCCGCCCGGATCGCCGGTCCCGGTTATTCCAGCGGGCACGCTCGCACTCGGTGAATTGCAGCCCGCCCTCGAGGGTACCTGGACGGTGAAGACGCTCGAGGGCCC
>CAYMKJ010000133.1:0-20661 GCA_964391025.1 uncultured Chromatiaceae bacterium | reverse complement strand
TCTCCCCCACCACCAGGTAGCTGGTCTTCGCGGTCACGCTGCTGGTTACTTTGCCGCCCAGCGCCTCGATTTTCGCCGCGGCGTCCTCGCGAGTCATGCCGGCCAGCGTGCCGGTGAGTACGAAGGTTTTGCCCTTCAGCGGCAGGGTCTCCGTATCCGCGGGACGGGCAGCCTCCTCCCAGTGCACACCGAGCTTGCGGAGATCCCGGATCACATCCCGGTTGTGGGACTCACCGAAGAATGAGGTGATATGGGCCACCATGATGGGGCCGACGTCTTCCACCTCCAGCAACTGTTCCTCTGTGGCGGCCATCAGGGCGTCCAACTGCACGAAGTGCCGCGCGAGGGCCTTGCTGGTGGCTTCGCCCACTTCGGGAATCCCGAGGGCGTATAGAAACCGCTCAAGCGTCGTGGCTTTGCACTTTTCGATAGCCGCAAGCAGCTTGCTGGCGGAACGCTCACCCATGCGCTCCAGCTCAAGCAGCCGGGGCAGTGTCAGGCGGAAGATGTCACCGGGCTTGCTGACCAGACCCTGATCCACGAGCTGTTCAATCAGCTGGCTCCCGAGCCCGTCGATATTCAGGGCCCGCCGGGAGGCAAAGTGGCGCAGGGACTCCTTGCGTTGAGCCGGGCACACGAGGCCACCCGTGCAGCGCAGTGCCGCCTCGCCTTCCACGCGCAGGACCGCAGAGCCGCAAACGGGGCACTGCCCGGGCGGTTTCACGGGCGCGGTCCTCCGGGGCCGGCGCTCCAGCACCACGGCAACGACCTCCGGTATGACGTCGCCGGCGCGGCGGACGATGACGGTGTCGCCGGCCCGCACGTCCTTGCGGTGCATCTCGTCCAGGTTGTGCAGGGTGGCGTTGCTCACGGTGGCGCCACCAACGAACACCGGTTCCAGGCGCGCCACTGGAGTCAACACGCCGGTGCGCCCCACCTGGAACTCCACGGCCTCGACAGTCGTCAGCCGCTCCTCGGCGGGGAACTTGTGGGCCATGGCCCAGCGCGGGGCCCGCGCCACGGTGCCCAGCCGGGCCTGTAACCCGAAGTCGTCGACCTTGTACACGACGCCATCCGTCTCGTAGGGCAACCCTGCGCGCTTCTCCAGCATCTTCTCGTAGTAGGCCAGGCACCCGGCCACCCCCATGACCACCTCGACCTCCGGGGCGACAGGCAGGCCCCAGTCGCGGAGGCGGGCAAGAGCCTCGCTGTGCCGGTCGGGCAAGGTGCCGCCCGCGACTGTCCCGATGCCGTAGGCGAACAGGGCGAGTGGCCGGGATGCGGTCAGGCGCGGATCCAGCTGCCGCAGACTGCCGGCGGCCGCGTTGCGGGGATTGGCAAACAGCTTGTCACCCAACCGGCGCGCCGCTTCGTTCAGCTGCCTGAACCCCTCGCGAGGCATAAAGATTTCCCCGCGGACCTCCAGACGGTCGGGCACTGCGCTGCCGCGCAGCCGGAGCGGCACGGAACGGATCGTGCGCACGTTATGGGTAACGTCCTCACCCACCGTGCCATCGCCCCGGGTGGCCGCTTGGGTCAGTTCGCCGTCCTCGAACCACAGGTTGATCGCCGCCCCGTCCAGCTTGGGCTCCGCCGAGTACTCCAGGTCGCTGTCGGTTTTCAGCCGGTCCCGCACGCGCCGGTCGAAGTCCTGAATGTCCTCAGTGGAGAAGGCGTTGTCGAGGGAGAGCATGGGCACACCGTGGCGGACCTCGGCGAAACCCCCCACCGGCGCAGCACCCACACGCTGAGTGGGCGAGTCCGGAATGATCAGTTCCGGATGCCGGGTTTCCAGCTCCACCAGTTCACGGTACAGCTGGTCGTAGACAGCATCCGGCACCGTGGGCTCATCGAGAACGTGGTAGCGATAGTTGTGGTCGGCCAGCTCCGCACGCAGCTGATTTGCTCGTCGCTGGCCCGCTCTCACCCTGTCGGTTTTCGAAGCCATGCGCACGCCACCCACCGGCGTCAGGCGGGCCGACCCTGCCGGTGCTGAAACTCCATGACTTCTTCCCGGAGGTAACGCTCGCGCTGAACGCTCAGGGTGCTGCCGTGCTCATCCACCAGGTTGCCGTCCAGACGTTTGGCAATGGCCCGCCCGGTGTTCACCATGGCATCGAATGCCGCCACGCCCTCGATGGGGGCCGGCAGCTCCAGAAACAGGCTCACGCCCTGGTAAACGTCCGTGCGCAGGCGCGTCAGATCGAAGGACCCTGGCTCGGTGAGGCTCGCGACGCTGAAAACCGGAGTCTCCTCCGCAGCTGTCGGAAAGTAGTGAAAAATTCCGTGCCGCCCGTGGCGCAGGCCCGCCTCGCGCAACGCCAGTACCAACTCCTCGGCAGGAAACGGAGCGGTCCTGCGACTCAGCATCCGGATTGTCACGATTTTACCGGGAAGTGCAGACGGCCTGGCGGGCGGCGTCGATTTCGCACCGCTACCCGGTGGGGGCGCGGGGGCCGATTGGCGAACGGGGAACCGGAAACGGTCCGTCAGCCGGGAACGGTAGCGCGTCCACAGGAACAGAACCACCAGAATAAGTAGGGCAGTGAGCAGCAGTACCCAGCGGAGCTCGGTCATGGAGTATTCAGCTGGCTACGAGCTTCACGGCCTCATCAATGTCGACCGCCACCAGCCTCGAAACACCCGGCTCATTCATCGTCACACCCGTGAGTTGTTTCGTCATCTCCATGGTCGTCTTGTTGTGGGTGATGATGATGAACTGCACAGTCCTGGACATCTCGCGGACGATATCGCAGAAGCGAGCCACGTTCGCCTCGTCCAGTGGCGCGTCCACCTCGTCCAGCAGGCAGAACGGTGCCGGATTCAGTTCGAAGATGGAGAAGATCAGCGCCACGGCCGTCAGAGCCTTCTCGCCACCCGAGAGCAGATGAATATGGCTATTGCGTTTCCCTGGCGGCCGGGCCATAACCGTGACGCCCGCACTCAGCAGGTCGTCGCCTTCCAGTGTGAGATAGGCGTGACCGCCGCCGAACAGGCGGGGAAAGAGCTTTTTCAGACCGGCGTTAATGTTGTCGAAGGTTTCCTGGAAGCGCGTGCGGCTTTCCCGGTCGATGCGCCGGATCGCGTGCGCCAGCGTCTCGAGGGCTGCCGACAGGTCGGCATGCTGGGAGTCCAGGTAGGTCTTCCGTTCGGACTGTTCTGAGAACTCGTCGATCGCAGCCAGGTTAATGGGACCGAGACGCTCGATGGAGCTGCGCGTCTGGGCGAGACGCTGATCCCACACCTCGGGCTCGGCGTCGGCGGGCGTCTGGGCAGCCACTTCAGCGAGCACCAGGCCCGTGGCGGAGAAACGTTCGCTGAGTGACTCGCCGCGGACCTCCAGTTCACGGACCTGCATACGGAGGGCTTCGACCCCGTCACGTTCGGCATTCACGCGCTTTTCCAGTTCGTGGCGCTGGCCCTCGCTGATTTTCACGCGCTGCTCGACCTCCGTCAGGCCATCCCGCTGGCGTGACAACTCGGCCTGAACCTCCAGCTGACGAGCCAACTGGCCGTCCAGCTCCAGTTGATAGTCCTGCAGTGGCGCTTCGCTGTCGCGGGTGTGTGCTTCCAGCGTGACAATGCGCTCCACGAGCTGATTCCGCTGCTGGGTCGAGCGCTCCAGCGCGGTGGTAGCTGCGCCCTGCGCCGCCCGCCGGCTCTCGAATTCGATCAGGATTTGCCCGACGGCAGTGCGTTGCACATCGGCGCGTTCCCGGGCCGCGTTGTAGCCGGCGAGCAGAGTTTCCTGTTGCTCACGCCGCCCGGGGCGTTGCAGGTCAAGCTCACCGAGGCGGCGCTCCGCTGCCTGGAGCCGTTCCCGCGCCTCGTTGATCACTGCGCGCAACTCAGTGAGTTCGACGCGGACCGTATCACCGTCGTGCTCCAGCACCTGCAGGCGCTGCCGGGCCCGCTCCAGATCCTGATGGAGAGTGGCCGACAGCGAGGCAGACTCCAGGCTCTGCCGGTTAGCATCGGTAAGGCGGAGCTGGATCTGCTGGCGTTCGCGCTCCAGCGCGTCTATCTCTCCACGCAAGGCGAGACGGGCCTGACCCATAACCGAAATCTGCGCCTCGTCCTCAACGAGCACGGTGTCGAGTTCGCGGATTTCCCGCTCCCGGGCCATCATGCCGACGTAGCGCTGACCACGATTGACGCGAACCCAGCCCGGACCGAGCCAGATGCCGTCCGGCGTGATTACGGATTGCCCGCTCTGGAGGCTGCCCCGTCGCTGTAACGCTTCGTCGACAGACTCGACGCAGAACACGTCGACCAGCAGCCCACGGGCAGTGCCAGCGTGTTGCACCTGCGCGGCGAGCGAGTTGGCCGGGGCCTCGCGCTCCTCGCCGGAATTCTCGACCAGGACCAGGGTAGCGTCCGGCAATGAGGCCGCATGCCGGCCAGCGTTCTCCACGCAGACAGCCTGCAGGAAGTCGCCAAGCACCGTTTCCACAGCGCGAGTCCACCGGGAATCCGCAACGAGTTGCTGCACCAGACGCTTGCGATCCGCGAGCCCGGAACGCGCCAGCCAGCCACCAAGAATTTCCTCTTCATTCCCCAGCGCCGCATTCTGAATCACCCGGAGGGTATCGAGCCGCCCACGGCGGGCCTCCAGCTCGCCGCGCAACTGCTCGATATTACCGCCGAGGCGCTGCTCTGCCTCACGCTGGCTGCTGAGGGTAAAACCCGCCTCCTCAAGCGCCTGCACTTCCGCCGTGAGCAACTGCTGTGTGTCTGCTTGCAGCTTGTCCTGGGCGCTCAGTCTCGCCGCCAGATCCACCACGGAAATTGACAACCGCTCCCCTTCGACGGACGTCAGTTGCCGTTCGAGCCGGGTCTGGTGCGCTTCAAGATGCTCCAGCCGCGTCTGCTCCACCTGGCGGGCCTGCTGCTGTTCCTTGACGTCCAGATTGAACGTGTGCCACTCGTCCTGCCACGCATCCACGGCGGTTTCGCCGGCTTGCAACTCGGCGAGGGCCACGGCCTCTGCTTCCCGCGCCGATGCGAGTCCCGGCTCGAACCCCGCAATGGCACGCTCGATGTCCGCAAGCACCTGGCCATCACGCTCGACCTCGGCAACCACCGATGACAATTCGGTACGCGCCTGGGCGAGGTCGCGGAGTGCGCGTTCACGCAGTTCACGGGCATGAGCCAGCGTTTGTTCCAGCCGGGCAATTTCCCCCTGCACGGCGTAGTAAGTTGCCTGGGTAATGGCGAAGGCATCGCTGGCAACCAGGTGCTCGGCTCGGTCCCTCTCGATGTCCAGCTCCACCTGACGCTGACCCGCCAGGGCTGCGTCCATCGCCGTCTGGCTGGCAGACAGATCGAGGCGCTGCGCGGCAAGCCCGCTGTCGAGTTCCGCCAGCCGGATGGCCAGCAATTCCGCCTCCAGCTGTCGTTCCTGCTGCTTCAGTGTCCGGTACTTTTCAGCCACCTGTGCCTGGCGTTGCAGATGCTTGATCTGCTTTTCGACTTCATCCCGAAGGTCTGCCAGCCGGGCCAGGTTTTCCCGCGTGTGGTGCATGCGGGATTCGGTCTCCCGGCGTCGCTCCTTGTACTTGGAGATACCGGCCGCTTCCTCGATATAGCTGCGCATCTCCTCGGGCTTGGCTTCCACCAGCCGGGACACCATGCCCTGCTCAATAATGGCGTAGCTCCGTGGGCCGAGGCCGGTACCCATGAAAAGGCCCGTTATGTCCTTGCGCCGGCAGCGGGTGCTATTCAGGAAATACTGGGAGGTGCCATCGCGGGACACGGTGCGGCGAATGGAGATCTCCGCATAGCTGGAGAACTGGCCGCCGAGAGTGCCATCGGAGTTGTCGAAGTACAGCTCGATGGCTGCCGAACCCACCGGCTTGCGGGAGCTCGAGCCGTTGAAAATGACATCCTCCATCGAATCGCCCCGGAGGTGCCGGGCCGACGTCTCGCCCATGACCCAGCGGATGGCGTCGATAACGTTGGACTTTCCGCACCCGTTTGGCCCGACCACACCCACCAGATTGCTTGGGAACTGGACGGTAGTCGGGTCTACAAATGACTTGAATCCCGCAAGCTTGATCTTGCTCAGTCGCATAAGATTTGGGTGCCCGGGATTGAGTAACTAAGCTAACGGAGATCGCTGCCGTAGTGTAGATTAATTCGACACTGCACACACGCCGCAGGCCGGTTTGATTGCCGGCGCCTCGATGGCCCCAATACCGCGCAACGATCGATCAGGCTTACGGCCCATGCCCTCTTCCCCCAGTACCGTTCTGGAAACGTTTCAGAATCCCGAACCGGCTCGCGCGTTCACCATTCGCATGCGGCTGCCGGAATTTACCTGCCTCTGCCCCAAAACGGGCCAGCCCGATTTCGCCACGCTGCATCTCGAATACGTCCCCGATAGTTTGTGTATCGAACTGAAGTCCCTGAAAAACTACATCTGGTCCTTTCGCAGCCAGGGCGCGTTCCATGAAGCGGTGACCAATCTGATTCTGAACGACCTGGTCAGTGCGGCGGCGCCGCGCTTCATGCGCCTGACCGCCGAGTTCAATGTGCGCGGGGGCATCTACACCACCGTGGTCGCAGAGCATCGGCAGCCGGGCTGGCGTCCGCCCGAGCCCGTGGCCCTGCCCCCGGACAGCCCGCCCTGAACGCCCAACACCCATGCTCTTCCCGCCCGGAATTCCCTATGTATAATCCCGCGCTCAAATTTTGAGCAGGGTCCAGAAGATGCCGTCAGCCAAGCGACCGGTCCGCAAGAGCAGCTCGTCGGTGAAGACCAGGTTGGCCGCCTCGGCCAAGGCGCGTGCCGGTCGGGCACCTCCCAGCAAGGCTGCCCGCAAGGCTGCAACGGCTAGGCGCGCACCAGTCAAGAAGGCCGCCACCAAGGCCAAGGCAGCTGCCAGCAAGCCGGTGGTCAGCAAACCAGCAGCCGCGGCACGCCCGAAGGCGTCTAAAGGCGGCAAACCTGCCGTCGTCAAGGTGCCTGCAGCAGGCCCGAAGGCCAAAGCCAGCCCCGCGAAAATCCAGGCTCCGGCCCTGCGGGAAATGGTTGTGCGCAGCACGCCGGGTCTCGCCAGGTCGAACGGGCGCAAACCGCTGACACCGTCGAAAAATGCGGCACGGCGGGGACCTGATCGCTATGACCCCGACGCGCTGATCCATGGCATCAAGCCTTACCAGCCTAAGTCTGGCGAGGCTTACATGAACCCGGCGCAGCTGGACCACTTCAGGGCGATCCTCAAGGCCTGGAGGCGGGAACTCATGGAGGAAGTGGACCGCACGGTTCATCACATGCAGGACGAAGCCAGCAACTTTCCCGACCCCAACGACCGCGCGACCCAAGAATCCGAATTCGGCCTGGAATTACGCACCCGGGATCGGGAACGCAAGCTCCTGAAGAAGATCGATGCGGCTCTGGAGCGCATCGGGGACCGCGCCTACGGCTACTGCGAGGAAACCGGTGAAGAGATTGGCCTGAAGCGCCTTGAGGCCCGCCCGGTCGCCACGTTGTCCCTTGAGGCCCAGGAGCGCCGCGAGATGGCCGAGAAGCAGTACGGTGAGCGGGACGACCATTACCGCTGAGCCCCGTCCTTCCGCTCGGTGTTGATTTCCAGGTCTCATCTACCAGTTCAAATAGTCCTCAGAAACTCATGTTTTTAATAGTCTTTATGGCCTTAGCCTAATTTTATATCTGGCCGCTGCATCGCGAACCATTGCCCCAGCGAACTGGTCTATAGGAAGGAGTTGGGGGCAAACGGATGCCGGATAACTGAAGCCGTCCGGCCAAGAGGCTTGGAACTTAAGGAAGGACCCGCCATGAGCGAGCAGAGACTGATTCGGAAGTACGTTAACCGCCGCCTTTACGACACCACCCAGAGCCGCTATGTGAACCTCCATGACCTGCGCGAACTGATCACCAAGGGCTCGCAGGTTAAAGTCGTGGAGCAGGCCACCGGCGCAGACATCACGACCCCCGTCCTCCTGCAGATCATCGCTGAAGGCCAGCGGGGCGGCGCGCCACTGCTCTCGGCCGACTTTCTGGCCGGGATGATCAGGCTGGGTGCCATGGACCGGGACCCGGAGCTTGCGGGCCGCCTGGATCGTGCGCTTAAGGGTGCACTGGCGGCTCCGAGCCGCCCGATTGGCGCTTCTGGAATGCCCAACGGCGCTGCGGCCGCATTGGCTGTCGGCTAGGCCCGGCTAGCCGGCTAGGGAAGAGAACGCGGGGACTGGACGTCAAGCGGCGTCCAATCCCCGCATGCTGAGTCGAACCCGGCCCTGACGGTCCACCTCGAGTACCTTCACGCGGACGATATCGCCTTCCTTCAGCTTGTCTCCCACGCGCTCCACACGCTCGTCGGAGATCTGTGAAATGTGTACGAGACCGTCCCGGCCAGGGAGGATGGAGACGAACGCACCGAAATCCATCAGCCGCGCCACTCGACCCTCGTAGACGCTACCCACCACGACATCAGCCGTAATGAGTTCGATGCGGTTCTTGGCTTCGAGCCCGGCCGCTGCCTGCACGGACGCGATCTTCACCGTGCCGTCATTGTCTATGTTGATCGTCGCACCCGTTTCTTCGGTGATAGCCCGGATCACGGAGCCCCCCTTGCCAATGACATCCCGGATCTTCTCGGGATCGATCATCATGGTGATGATCGTGGGGGCCCATTCCGACATTTGCTGACGGTGAGTCGACAGGACCCGGTTCATCTGCTCGAGAATATGCAGGCGGGCATCTTTAGCCTGGGATAGGGCGTTTTCCATGATGTCCCGCGTGATGCCGTCGATCTTGATGTCCATCTGCAGGGCGGTAACGCCGTTGGCGCTCCCCGCCACCTTGAAGTCCATATCGCCCAGGTGATCCTCATCACCGAGGATGTCCGTCAGAACCTGGTAGCGATCCCCTTCCTTGACGAGACCCATGGCCACACCAGCCACCGGAGCCAGGATCGGCACACCGGCATCCATCAGGGCAAGGCTGGTGCCACAGACACTGGCCATCGAACTGGAGCCATTCGACTCGGTGATTTCGGACACCACCCGCAATACATAGGGGAATGTCTGCATGTCGGGTAGCACGGCTTCGATGCCCCGACGCGCGAGTCGACCGTGACCGATCTCCCGGCGCTTCGGTGAGCCCACGAAACCCGTCTCGTTCACGCTATACGGAGGAAAGTTGTAGTGGAGCATGAAACGGTCGCGGTACTCACCGGTCAGCGCATCAATGATCTGGGAGTCGCGATCGGTACCCAGCGTGGCGACCACCAGTGCCTGGGTTTCGCCACGCGTAAAAAGAGCGGAGCCGTGAGTTCTCGGGAGCACACCGGTACGAATTGTGATCGGACGCACGGTGCGGGTATCGCGACCGTCGATGCGCGGTTCACCATTGAGCACCTGGCCACGGACGATCTTCTTCTCCAGACGGCTCAGGGCTTCACCGACCGCACCGTTGGCAGGGGCGCCGGCGGCACCGGTGGCAATTGCGGCAATGCTCTCCTGCTTGATCTGGGCAATCGCCGCGTAACGCTCGCCCTTGTCGCGGATTCGGTAGGCGCTGGCAAAGCGGTCACCGACTGCCTTGGTGACGGCCGCTGCAATACCCGGATCGGCAACCGGCGCCGACCAGTTCCAGGCCGGGCGACCGGCCTCGGCAACAAGTGCGCGGATGTTGTCGATTGCGATCTGCATCTGCTCGTGGCCAAAGATGACGGCATCGAGCATCACCTTTTCGGGAAGTTGGTGTGCCGACGATTCCACCATGAGAACGGCCTTGGCGGTACCTGCCACAACGAGGTCCAGCTTGGACTGCTTGAGTTCAGTCGCCGTCGGGTTGAGCACGAACTTGCCCTCGATATAGCCCACCCGCGCACCGCCAATCGGACCCGCGAACGGGGCGCCCGACAGACCCAGAGCGGCCGAGGCACCCAGCATTGCCGGGATATCGGAATCTACTTCCGGGTTCATCGAGATGACCGTCGCGATCACCTGCACCTCGTTCATGAAGCCCTTGGGAAACAGGGGACGAATCGGCCGGTCGATGAGGCGTGAGATGAGGGTCTCCTTTTCCGAGGGCCGCCCCTCACGCCTGAAGAAGCCGCCTGGAATGCGGCCCGCGGCGTAGGTCTTTTCCTGATAGTTGACGGTCAGGGGGAAAAAATCCCGCGGCTTGCTGCCGTCGGTGTCCGCGACGGCGGTAACCAGGACGACGGTGTCCGCCATGCTGACGAGGACGGCACCACCCGCCTGCCGGGCAATTTCGCCCGTCTCGATGGTGACCTGGTGCTGACCGTAGGGAAAAGACTTCTTGAATGACGCCACGTTCGTTTCCTAATCAATTTCAATTTTCAGTGCAATGAACACTGAGCAGACACCTCACCGGTATCTGCCCCGTCTAAACTTTCGGACGGCCAAAGGTCCGGCAGAGTCGGATTCCAGGGCCGAAGCCCCGTCTAACGGCGCAGACCGAGCTTGTCGATCAAGCCCTGGTAGCGTTCGCCATCCTTCGCCCGCAAATAGTCGAGGAGCTTGCGCCGCTGGTTCACAAGCCGCAGCAATCCCTGACGGGAATGATGGTCCTTCTTGTGGCGGGAAAAGTGCTCAGTCAGTTCATTGATGCGGGCCGACATCAAGGCGACCTGCACTTCCGGTGACCCCGTATCGGCCGGACCGCGGCTGTGTTCGCCGACGATCTTGCTCTTCTCTTCAGCCGTGTGCGGCATTGAAGGTATCTCCTGTTGCCAATTTCGTTAATTTGTCCATGAAAACGGGCGGTATTCTACCCATGTGTCGGTCTGAGTTACAGCCCGGTGATGGCCGCGGCGGGAAAGTCGAATGGCTCCTGGGCCACCAACCGCCGGGGCACGACCAACCCATCGGTCTGGAGCTCCCCCACCCCCAGGAACCGGTGGCCGGGCGCATAGAGGCGCACTGGACCCGGCAAATGACTGCCCGCTGCCACAACAGGGCCGCCCCGGCTCATCCGGAGCGCTGCAGGGCCATCCAGTTCGACGGCGGGCCAGTTGGGCAACACGGCTTCCAGAGGGCGCAGCAACGCATCCAGTGCGGGCGGAGAAGACCCGGGACCCGACCCAGCAGCAGCCTCGATCTGCTCGATGCTGAGCATGGCCTGGCCGCCGAACGGCTCCACCGCCAACCGCCGCAGGGCGATGACGTGGGCCAGAGTCCCCAGGTGGCCCGCCAGGTCCTCGATAAGCGTGCGAACGTAGGTGCCTTTGCTACAACGAACCTGGAATACCGGCGTCACCGGGTCGTAGGTTTCGACGGTAAACTCATGGATGTGGACCGGCCGCGGCTCCCGGGGGACCTCCCGGCCGGCCCGCGCCAGCACATAGAGTCTCTGTCCCTGCTGCTTGAGCGCCGAGTACATCGGCGGAATCTGCTGGATAGGCCCCCGCAGCGCCGCGAGGGCCTGCTCCAGCTCTGCCGGCAGCACCGGTGGCCGGGCATGGGTCTCGACCGGGTTACCTTCCGCATCGCCCGTATCGGTCCGGACACCGAAGCGGGCCTGGACGCGATAGATCTTGTCCGCATCCAGCAGGTAACCGGCAAACTTCGTGGCTTCGCCGAAACAGATGGGCAGCATCCCGCTCGCCAGGGGATCGAGGCTGCCCGTGTGCCCGGCCTTGCGGGCCTGAAACAGCCACTTGACCCTCTGCAGGGCCGCGTTGGACGTGATGCCGGTGGGCTTGTCCAGCAGGAGAAGACCGTCCAGGGCACGCCGGACCGCCGGTTCGCTCACGGGCTCCCGTCGGAACCCGGGGATCCGCTCCCGGTGATATCGCGGGCCACCGCCGTGTCGATGAGCCGCTCCAGATCACGACCGCGCTGGGCCGCCTCGTCATAGCGAAACCGCAGCTCTGGAACTGTGCGCGTGGCCAGTTCCCGGGCCAGCTGGCTTCTGAGAAAACCCGCGGCCCGATCCAGGCCAGCCTGGACGTCTGCCAGGACTTCCGCACCCGGGCTGACGTCCGTGCCGAGCAGAGAGTAGTGGATCCAGGCGACACCCAGATCCCGGGACGCCCGCACTTCCGTGATCACCACACCAGCCACCCGGGGATCCCGGAGTTCGGAGCGCATGACGTCGGCAAGGAGTCTCTGGATCTGCTCCTCAACACGGCGGCTGCGAGCGAACTCACGGGCCATGCGTCAGGCCGTTCGTTCGATGGTGACCCGCTCAAAACACTCAATCTGGTCACCGGGCTTCACATCATCGTAGTTCTTGACGCCGATACCGCATTCCGTGCCCGCCCGAACCTCGCCCACGTCGTCCTTGAAGCGGCGGAGCGACTCGAGTTCGCCCTGGTAGATGACGGTATTGTTCCGCAGGACCCGAATGGGGCTATTGCGCTTGACAAACCCGTCGATGACCAGGCAACCGGCAATGTTGCCGTACTTCGGGGAACGGAAGACATCCCGCACCTCGGCAAGCCCCACGATCTGGTCGCGGATGATGGGAGACAGCATGCCCGTAATGGCGATCTTGACGTCGTCGAGTGCTTCGTAAATGACGCCGTAGTAGCGCACATCAACGCCCGTTTCCTTGATCGCATCACGACCAGCGCCATCAGCACGAACATTGAAGGCAATAATGATGGCCTTCGAGGCGGCGGCCAGCGTGACATCGGATGCGCTCACGCCGCCGACACTGGAACCAATCACCTTAACGTTCACTTCTTCGTGCGCCAGCTTGCTCATGGCGTCCTTCAGCGCTTCCGCGCTGCCCTGGACATCCGCCTTGATCAGGATCTGCAGAGTCTTCGTCTGGGATGCCGCCAGCTGGCTGAAAACGTCCTCGAGCTTGGCAGACTGCTGTTGCGCGAGCTTGACGTCACGCGTCCGGCTGAGGCGGAACTGAGCCAGATCGCGGGCCTTCCGTTCATCCTCGAGTACGAGGGCATCGTCGCCGGCATTCGGTGTCCCCGACAGGCCGAGCACCACGATGGGCTGGGACGGACCGGCTTCGGTGACCGCGACGCCAAGCTCGTTGGTCATCGCCCGCACACGACCGTACTCATGACCGGCCAGCAACGCGTCACCGAGACGCAGGCGCCCGCGGGTGACGAGCACCGTCGCTACCGCACCCCTGCCCTTCTCCTGGCTGGACTCGAGCACGACACCCGAGGCCCGGCCTTCGGCAACGGCGCGCAACTCCAACAATTCAGCCTGCAGAAGGATGGACTCGAGGAGCTTGTCAATGCCTTCTCCCGTGCGGGCTGACACATTGACGAAGAGGCTCTCACCACCCCACTCCTCTGGCACTACACCCTTTGCACTGAGCTCATTCCGCACGCGGTCGAGATCCGCTTCGCCCTTGTCGATCTTGTTGACCGCGACAATGATGGGTACATCCGCTGCGCGCGCGTGGAGAATGGCCTCTTCAGTCTGAGGCATGACGCCGTCATCGGCAGCCACGACCAGGACAACGATATCCGTAACCTGCGCACCCCGCGCCCGCATCGCCGTAAAGGCAGCGTGACCCGGTGTATCGAGGAACGTGATCCAGCCCCTGGGCGTTTCCACATGGTAGGCGCCGATGTGCTGCGTAATGCCGCCGGCCTCACCGGCAGCGATTTTGGTGGTCCGTATATAGTCCAGCAATGAAGTCTTGCCGTGGTCCACATGACCCATGATCGTGACGACTGGCGACCGCGGCACTGCCTCGCCAGCGTCGTCCTCAATCGGAATCAGGGTTTCCTCAAGGTCGGATTCGCGTACCAGCTTCGCGATGTGGCCCATTTCCTCCACGACCAGCACCGCGGTGTCCTGCTCAAGCGCCTGATTGATAGTGGCCATGACCCCCATTTTCATCAGTGACCGGATCACGTCGTTCGACTTGACGGCCATGCGCTGGGCCAGTTCCCCGACCTTGATGGTCTCGGGAATCAGCACTTCGTGGACCACCGGAGCCATTGGCTTCTCGAAGCCGTGTCGAGTGGTATCAGACTGCACGGAAACAGACCGCCGCCGCGTCTTCTTCTTCTTGCGCCGACCGCTGACGTCAGCTGCGACGTGCAACTCCTGACGGCCAACCAGGGCAGGTTTTTCTTCCGGGACCTCATCCTCGGTAACGCTGACAAGATCTTCCACGACAGCGCGACGAACATCACGCTTGCTCGCAGCCTCCTTGCGCGTGCGGGCCTCGGAGTCGCGCTTTCGGACCTCATCCTGAAGATGTGTCTGCTCGCCCTCCTTGGTGGCCTGCTGGGCAGCGCGGCGCGATTCCTCCTCGGTCTTGCGCAGGGCCTCGGCATCCGCGAGTTCCTTCTCGCGCTTCTCGCGGGCCACCCGCTCGACGGAATCCCGTTCGGCCTGATCCTTGTCGAGCTTGGCCTGCTCATCCTGCTTCACCCGGTCGAGTTCGTCCTGCTGGACCTTGTTTTCCTGCTCAAGGACGTCACGGTTCACATAGGTCCGCTTGCGGCGCACCTCGACCGTGACCGTTTTGGCCCTGCCCTGCGCGCTGGCAACCTTGATCTCGGACTGGGAGCGCCGGCTCAGGGTGATCTTCCGCGGAGACGCGGCGGCCCCGCCCTCGTCGTGGCCATGAGTACGACGCAGGTGCGTGAGGAGTTCGCGCTTGGCGTCATCACTGATGACGTCGTCGGCACCACGCGCGCCAATGCCGGCCTCATCGAGCTGCGTGAGCAGCTTTTCCACCGGAATCTTCAGTACGTCTGCGAACTGGGCAATAGTCACGTCCGACATAGAGCTGCTCCGCGAAGTGCCGGGGGGCGGGTGATCAACCCGCCGCCTCCTGCTGGTCGAACCAATGGGCTCTTGCCGCCATGATCAGCTTGGCGGATCGGGCGTTATCCAGGCCTTCGATGCCTTCGAGGTCGTCAATGGCCTGCTCGGCCAGATCATCCCGCGTACGGATCCCTCGCGCCGCCAACTGGCCGGCGAGATCCGCATCCATGCCCTCGAGGGCCAGCAAATCTTCCGCCGGCGGTGCCTTGTCGACCTTCTCTTCGCTCTGGATCGCCTGCGTGATCAGGACATCACGGGCCCGATTCCGCAATTCGTCCACCATGCCCTCATCGAACTCCTCGATGCCGAGCAGTTCGCTGGTCGGCACGTAGGCCACTTCCTCAATGCTGGAGAAGCCTTCCTGGACGAGTATGAGAGCCACATCCTCATCCACATCCAGCTTCTGCATGAACAGCTCCAGAAGCGTGCGCGACTCTTTCTCACTCTTCTCCTCCGCAGCAGCTTCGGTCATCACGTTGAGCTCCCAGCCGGTGAGCTCACTCGCGAGCCGGATGTTCTGCCCGCCACGGCCGATGGCCTGGGAGAGTTTGTCCTCCTGCACCGCCAGGTCCATGCTGTGGCTTTCCTCGTCCACCACAATGGAGCTGACCTCCGCCGGGGACATCGCGTTGATCACGAACTGGGCCGGGCTCTCGTTCCAGAGGATGATGTCCACCCGTTCACCGGCCAGCTCGTTAGACACAGCCTGGACTCGGGAGCCGCGCATACCGACGCACGCCCCGACGGGATCGATGCGCCGGTCGTTGCTTTTCACGGCGATCTTGGCGCGCAGTCCCGGATCCCGGGCGGCAGCCAGAATTTCGATGAGACCCTGGCCGACTTCCGGCACCTCTATCTTGAACAGCTCCAGCAGGAACTGGGACGAGGTCCGGGTGAGAAACAGCTGGGGACCCCGCGGCTCGGAGCGGACTTCCCGCAGCAGTGCCTTGACCCGGTCCTGGGGCCGCACAGGCTCCCGGGGCATCATGTGTTCGCGCGGAATAAAGCCCTCGGCATTCGCGCCAAGATCCACATAGACACCATTCCGGTCCACGCGTTTGACGACGCCCGACAGCAGCTGGCCGACGCGGCCCTGGAACTCCTCGATAACCTTCTTGCGCTCCGCCTCGCGGACCTTCTGCACGATGACCTGCTTGGCCGTCTGGGCGGCGATCCGGCCGAAATCCACCGAGGGAATCGGTTCCTCCACGTACCCACCCGGTTCAGCCTTCGGATCAACGTCCGTGGCATCGATCATGCGCAGTTCGCGATCGGGGGTCTCGAGTTCAGTGGAGTCGTCGGCGAAGACCTTCCAGCGACGGAAAGTGTCGTAGTCACCGGTGTCCCGATTGATGCTGACACGCACGTCCACATCGTCGCCGTAGCGCTTGCGCGCAGCCGACGCCAGCGCCGATTCCAGCGCATCGAAGATAATTTCCTGGTCGACGCCCTTCTCGTTGGAGACGGCCTCGGCCACCATCAAAATTTCTTTGTTCATAATTTGTCTGCTCTCAGTACTCCGGCACCAGCCGGATGACTTCCAGATCCTCCATCGACACCGTCAGGTCGGCATTCTCGACCCGGATCATTACCACCGGTCCATTCCGTCCCACTAACGTCCCCGTAAAGCGTCGGCGGCCGTCCAGCATCTGGCGGAAGCGCCCCTGCACGGCTTTCCCGGCGAACCGGTCAAAGTGCGCCGGCTTGACCAGCTTCCGGTCCAGGCCCGGCGACGAAACCTCCAGAGCATAGTCCCGCTGGAGCGGGTCTTCGACGTCCAGTACGGCACTGACCTGCCGGCTGACCGCTTCGCAATCCTCAACGCGGATGCCGTCGCTTCGCGGCCCCTCCGCGGGCTCCCCGGCAAGCTGCTTGCTCACCGGTTGCCCCGCCGTGCCCAGACGATCAATAAACAACCGCAGCAGACCACGCCGACCGCTGAAGTTCAGCTCCAGGTCTACCAGTTCGTAGCCCAGGGCCTCCACGGCAGGTTCCAGCAACGCGACCATCTGCAACCGTGTCTTGCTCATGCTTCTACCCGTCAGCCGGCCCACCACCCGGTCTGCCAGCCGGCCGGTCTGCCAGCCCAAAACAAAAAATGGGCCGTAGGCCCACTCTTGCTGCTCGCTCCCTGGCGACGCGCCGGGTGATGGCAGCACCCCCTGATCCGGGAGCGACCGCCGTGGACTACAATCACCCGTGCCGCAAAAAAAATAGCCCCGTGCGGGGCTATTTCTAGCTGTTAGTTTGGTAGCGAGGGCCCGCTTTGGTAATTACCTGCTGCGACTCCCGCGGCAGTCAATCACCCTCCCCACCGCCCCGGACCGCTTCCGGGGCCGCTACTCTGGCGGCCTAGTGTAGCGGCGGGAGCCGGAGGCGGCAAGACGAATAGAGGGGTCGGGTTGAGGAGCCGCTAGCCGCCCGCTGGCCAGTGCTGGGCGCCTGGCAAGCTGCTGCACCTGGACCAACGGCGCCCGCACTCCAGCCTAGTCCCCAAACCCGGTGGGAAACCCGATACACGTGCAGCCAGTGGATCCCAGGCGCAACGAATCTGCTCCCATGGCAGGTGGATGGCGGCAACACGAGGCGTTTGTCGCGGTGCTGATCTTCCTCTGCGCCCTTGCAGTCCGGCTCCTTTACCTGCGCCAGGCGGCGGAGGTCCCCTTCTCGAGCCATCCCATCGTGGACGGTGCCCGCTACTGGAGCTGGGCAGAACGGATCGCGGCCGGCGACTGGCGGGGTGCGGGCGTGTTCTTCCAGGCGCCGCTCTATCCCTACCTGCTGGCAGTCATGAGAACTCTCTTTGGGGCGAACCTCAGCGCCGTCTATGTCCTGCAGGCAACCCTGAGTTCCCTGGGTGGCGCGTTGCTGTACTCGGCCGGGCGACGCCTGTTCTCGCCGGTGGTCGGCCTCGTGGCCGGGCTGATGGCGGCCTTCTATGGGCCCGCGATCTTCTATGACGGCGTCCTGCAGAAAGAGTCCATTGCCTTTTTCCTGATGTCGGGCCTGATCTGGCTGATCGTCGCTTCAATGGCGAGGGTGCGGCCAGGCGTCGGCGTGACGATGGGCCTTGTGCTCGGGCTGCTGGCGCTGCTCCGGGAAAACACGCTGGTGCTCGCACCGCTGCTCTTCATCTGGCTGTGGCTTCAGGCCCATGGCGCGGTCCGCCGGTGGCTGGGTCCCACGTGCGTACTCATTGGCTTGGCGATCATCCTGGTGCCAGTGGGCCTCCGGAATCTCGCGGTGGGTGGCGAGTTCGCGCTGACCACTGCACAACTGGGGATCAACGTTTACCTCGGCAATAACCCCACCGCGGACGGCAGCTACATCCCTCTGCGGCCCGGGCGCGGCTCCCCGGAATTTGAGCAGATCGACTCGACCCTGCTGGCCGAGCAGGCGGTCGGGCGGCCGCTCTCGCCTTGGGAGGTTTCGCACTATTGGCTCGGAGAATCATGGCGCTTCATCCGGTCAGAGCCTGGCGCCTGGGTGCAGTTAATGACCCGCAAGGCCTTGCTGTTCTGGGGTGCTTACGAGGTACCTGACGCAGAGGACTTGTACTTCTACCAGCACTGGTCCTGGCTGCTGCGGGGCCTGGCGGGCATCTGGAATTTCGGCGTGTTGCTCCCCCTGGCCGCCGCGGGTGTTTGCCTGACCTGGTCCCGGCGCCGAGAGCTTTGGGTGCTCTACGCGATGGTGCTGGCGATTTCGGTGAGCGTGATTGCGTTCGTCGTGTTTGGGAGGTACCGCCTGCCAATTGTGCCGCTGTTGATCCTGTTTGCCGCGGCGGGGATGGTGGGAGTAACCAAGGCCGGTGCTGAACGGCAGTGGCGTTCCCTGCTCGTCGCGGGTGTGGCCGCCCTCGCCACCGGACTCCTGGCAAATGTCACTGTGTTCAATTCCCAGCAGCGGCTCGCCATATCGTTCTACAACTGGGCTTACGTCCTGACGGGAGAGGGCCGCATGGAGGACGCAGTAGAGGTCAATCGTGAGGCCCTGCGCCTGGATCCGAACATGGCCGAAGCCCACTACAACCTGGGCACCCTGCTCGCTGGCGGGAGGCAATTTGACGAGGCGAGCGCCGAGTTCCGGGCGGCTATTGATCTTCGCGAGGCCTACCCGGAGGCCTGGAACAACCTCGGTGCGGCGCTGGCCATGACGGGCGACCGGCGCGGCGCGGCCGCCGCCCTGATGCGGGCGCTGGAGCAAGATCCCACCCATCCGGGAGCGCGGGAAAACCTGGAGCGGATCCTAAGCACGGCGATGGCGCCGGACGAGCAGGACCTGGGAAGGCGGATCGACGCTTTCCTGCGACTTCCGCGGCAGTAGCGTCCCCACAAAACAAGAAACCCGCCGCAGCGGGTCGCTTGATGCAGGCTTTTTAAGAGTGCAGGCTAGGCAGAGACTTTCCGCCGCAGCACGCCCATGAGGCCGAGGGCGGAGCCGAACAGCCAGACAGCCGCGGGCACCGGGACCGCCGCCGCCGCGATATCCCCATCGACCACCGCCCAGGCCCGCATCTTGTCGGTCACCGTCTTGTCGAGGGGCCGCTGCCCGCCGGAGGGCATGCCGAAATACCAGGCGTTGTCGGGGGTCGGGAGGTACACCGGGGGGGCGCTCGTCGTCTCCAGCCCGTACCAGTAGAGCGTATTACCGAGATTGGTGAAGGGCGCCGTGAACTGAATTCCGAGCCCAGGCAGCTGCGGAACCCCGCTGGTGTTGAAGTACGCGAGGTTGCCGAGCGTCTGGTAGAAAAGTGACGCCATCTCTGACGCGTTTGGCCCCACGCTGACCACGTTGTAGCCGCAGTCGGTGCCGCTAAAGGCGATGTCGTTCAGGCAGCCATCATTGTTGATATCGATCATCTTCGGCAGGCGCCAGTCGCTGCGCCCCAGATAGCTCACCCCGTTCATGGCCGTTATCCAGCTTTGCGCCGTATTCCAGTTCATGTAGCCGAGATCACCCGGTGTACTGCCGATGCCGCTCACGCCGAACGTGTTCGACCCCGCCAGGTTGGCATCGGCCAGCCAGGTGATATTGAGCACGTCGTCGTAGTAGGCCTGGCCGCTCAGGCGACTGACCAGCACCGCATTTGCGGAACTTGCCAGCAGGCAAAGGGTAAGGACGGCCAGCAATGGCTTCATGGCAACTGACTTCATAGCGACTTCACCTTCGCGCCAAGCGCGCTGCGTTCTGCTTCATCTGATCGTCGGGAGGTTCGAGATCGCCTCAGGCCAACTTGCGACGAGCGAAACCCATCAGGCCGAGGGCGGAGCCGAACAGCCAGACGCCAGCGGGCAACGGTACCTCGGCAAACGTCAGGGTGTAGGTCTGGGAGAAGGTCGAAGTCGCCGATTCCGACAAGGCTCGCTTGATGGCCACCACCAGGTCAGTGCCGACCACCGATACGTCCACGCGGCAGCGGTTGTTGGTGCAGGTCGTGAGGTTGTCACTCGCGATCCCCGTGTAGAAATTCAGGGGACCCAGTCCGGACCGCACGTTGGTGAGGGTACAGACGGAGCCAACGAAGTTCGTGCAGGTGGGGACCGGGCTCGGGAGCTTGGTCAGTGTCGTACCCGCCGCCAGCGTGGTGGTGGCATCAAAGGAAATAAAGTATTCATTACCACCCGCATTGAAGTACCAGGCGACGCCGGCGAGCGCGATATTACCGAAGCCATCATTAACCGCAATTGCCGAGCCGCAACCGTTGCAGAAAGCGACTGGTGCCACGGCCGCAAAAGTATTTTCGTAGGTGATGCCTGACAGGAGATAGGCCTGGCCGACGGCGTGTGCGCCGCCTGAGAACAGCAGCAACGCTGCCATCGAAAGCAAGTACTTCTTCATGATCGAGTTCCCCACGAGTCTATTTAATTAAGTGAAGCCGTTCTTTATTTTGAGCCGGACATT
>CAYMKJ010000132.1:0-10855 GCA_964391025.1 uncultured Chromatiaceae bacterium | reverse complement strand
CGGCGGACGAGTCGGCGATCGGTGTGAACTCCCAGGTCGTGGTCTGGGCGTTGGCCGCTGTGCCGAGCAGTGCGGCTGCGACGAGCAGCAGGGCGACATGAAGAAAAGCGGTGCGGTTTGTTGCCATTGTTGTTGTCCGGCTTGAGGAACCGGAAGAATAACTCAGGTCTTCGTGGGGATTCTCCGCTTGCCGGGTGAATCGTGCGAAACGCGGCAGTTTCCCGGGTCGCGCGCTGCCACTACTGATTGCTCTCATAGGCCTCCGTCAACCCGTTGCAGTTTCCGGAGGTCGTCATGCAGCATCCCGGTCGCGTCGCTCCCGTGCAAGTCATGCGCCGTTGGTTCGGCGTCGCAAGTTTCGTCTTCGCCGGACTCGCCAGTGCGTCGGCTGCCGGCTACCCAGCTGTTGGGCGGCTCGCCGCGGAGTTCGGTGTGGACGCAACCGGCGCCGCCACCTACGCCGTGCCGGTCAATGTCGCGGCCGGGCGAGGCGGGTTGCGCCCGAACATCGGCCTGCGCTACGCCAGTCACGACGGCGATGGGCCGGCCGGCGTGGGCTTCACGGTCACAGGCCTCTCGCGCATCACCCGGTGCCCGCTGACGATCGCGGTGGACGGTCGCGTGCAGGGTGTGCGGTTCGCCGCCGGCGATCGCTACTGCCTCGACGGTCAGCCGCTCGTGCTGGTCGCCGGAATCTACGGCGCCGACGGCGCCGAGTACCGCACTGAGGTCAACAACCTCCAGCGGGTGATCTCCCGGGGCCGGCAGGGTTCCGGTCCCGCGAGCTTTGACGTGCAACACCCGGACGGCCTCACCTGGCGCTACGGCAACGACGCGGACTCACGCGTTGAGGCAGTGGGCACGGCCGGTGAAGTCCGCGAATGGGCCATCAACCAGATCAGCGACAAGTTTGCGAACCAGATCGCCTTCACGTGGCTGGATGACCAGATCACCGGCGAGTCGCTGCCGGCGGAAATCCGCTGGACGGGCGACGCTACGGGAACGGGCGCCCGCTTCCGGCTGATTTTCGGCTACGAGCCGCGGCCGGCGGAAGATCACCGCCTCCTGCATCGCTGGGGAGCCAGCTGGCAAAGGCTGCAGCGGCTCAACGCGATTCGCTACGAGTTCGATGGCGGTACGGGCTTCGGGCTGGTTCACCGGTACACGCTGACGTACGCCACGGGTAACGGCGGTGGCAGCCGGCGCAGCCAGGTCGCCAGCATCCAGCAGTGCGGCCCGGCGGAGTGCCTGCCGGCAACCACCTTCGGCTGGCAAACCGGAGTGCGCGGTTTCGGCGCCCCGGTGGCCGGGCCGACTGACTCACTTGCCGGCGACGCGCTACTGGCCGATCACGACGGGGACGGGGACGCCGATCTCTACCTGCCGGTGAGCGTGAGCGGCACGCAGCGCTGGCATGTGCGGTTGGCTAATGCCAGCGCCACCAGCGTCTACGCCAGTGCCCCGATCAATACCGGCGTCGCCCGCTACGGCACTGGTCTGGTACTGGAGTATGACGGCGACGGCCGCCGGGATCTTCTGGCCCAGGGGTCGGGCTCACCAGCCTCCTGGTTCGTGCACCGGTCCAACGGGACCGGTGGTTTTCTCCCTGCGGTGAACACCGGAATTTCCACCGCCACGGTTCCCGCACCGCTCGCGACCGACGTGGATGGCGATGGTCTCGACGATCTCGTCTACGCCCGCGACTTCCTGGTGCGGATCCGCCGCAACACGGGGTCTGGCTTCGGGCCCGAACTGACAACCAGCCTGGGGCCCACCATCAACGGCGGGGTAGCCATGCTGCCCATACTCAACGTCACCGGCGGGGCACCCGACTTCGACGGCGATGGCAGGCAGGACCTGCTGATCCTGCGCGGCACGCTAAGCCCCGCCGAATCAATCTGGTACTACGAAGGGTTCCTGTCCACGGGTACCGACTTCCAGCCGCTCTTCACTACGCCACCCGCCTTCGATGCGGTAGCACTCGACCTGAATGGGGATGGCCTCACGGACCTTGCCTACCGGGATCGCGCGCTGGGGTGGCAGACGAGGCGCAGCCTGGGCAATGCGCTGGCAACTCCCGAGGCGACAGGCATCTCGACCAGCATCGGCCAGCTCGTCCGGGCAGCGGATCTCGACGGTGACGGCCGGGACGACCTGATCCGTTATCTCGACGCCAACACGTGGCGGGTGCACCTGGCGGGTGGCGCCAACCAGGGCCCGGCGTTCAGCAACGTGGATGCCACGCGATATTTCGACCTTGCCGGCGCCCCAACGCCGGTTGTCACCGTGCGCCTCGCGCTGGTGGACGCGACTGGCGACGGCCTGCCGGATCTCGTTTTCACCGAAAACACCGGGCGCTGGCAAGTGCGGAAACACAGCGGCCCCCGACCCGACCTGCTGGTCACGGCGACGGACGGACTCGGCAATATCTTCAAGCCGGCCTACGAGCCCCTCGCCACCTTCGCAGGCTACACGCCCAATGGGGCCGCGGGTGCCGGTGAATACCTGCTGCGCGGTGGTTCGCTGGCCGTGGTGGCGCGCTACACGGGCAACGATGGCATCGGTAGCACCTACACCAGCAGCTACGCCTACTGGAACGGCCGGGTGAATCGTCTCGGGCGCGGCTTCCTTGGTTTCGAAAAGATCCGCGCCACCGACTCGCGGTACGCCGCACTCCACGGCGTGGCAGTGTTCAGCGAGGTGACGTACCACCAGGACTTCCCGCTCATCGGGGCCCCCGACCTCGTCACCACCCAGCGCAGCGACGGCCGCAAGTTGAGTGAGCGTAATCCCACCTGGAGCGTCCACGCGGAACCGAGCGTGCCGGCCGATGCAGCGGGCGACTACCACTTCCCCTACCTGCAGTCCGAAACCCGCACAGAGTACGAGACAGACCCCGATGGCGGCGGGCTCGGCCAGGCGGTCAGCAGCTCTAGCCGGACCCTGACCTACGACTTCAAGCACGGCCTGCCGGTGCGCGAAGCGACGGCCGTGTCGTCGCCGGCGTCCTCCACCGTCTTCAATACGACGGTGACGAGGGTGTTCGACGACACAGCACGCACGGCCCAGTACTGTCTCGGCCTGCCGTTGCGCGTGGACACGACCCGGGACATCTCGTCAGCGAGCGCAACGACCCGCACGAGCCAGTACAGCTGGTCGACGGCCACGTGCCGGCAACTCACGGAAACCACGGGTGCGCCAGGCCCGCTGGCAAAACAGCTGGTCAGCACCCGCACCTGGAGCAGCACCGGCCAGCTGACCGAGCTCAGCCGGAGTCCGGCGGATCAGTCAGCACCGGCCCGCCGCACGACCTGGACCTACAACCCCTGGAGCGACCGGCCGCAGACGGAGACAGCGCTGATCAGCGGCCAGCCAAGCCCCGTCGTCACGTCCGACTGGAACCATGGCCTGGACGTTGAACTATCCCGCACCTCGCCCCGCGGCCTCGCGACCCGCTGGAGCTGGGATAACTTTGCCCGGCTGCGACAGGAGACTCGCGCCGATGGCCCGTCCACCACATACAGCTACAGCAGCTGCGCCGGCGCATGCTTCAGCTCCCGGGGGGAATACCAGCTGCGCGCAACCCGCAGCGACGGCTTCGTCTCCACCTCGATTCACGACCGCTACGGCCGGACCGTGGGGCAGGAGTCCAGCCTCACCGGTGGCCAGACCAGCCGCCAGCTGCTGGAGTTCGATGCCTTGGGAAGGCTCGCCCGCCAGACCGTGCCTTACGTGGCGGGCGAAGCCCAGTTCTGGGTCGAGAGCAGTTATGACGTGAGCGGCCAGCGGCACGCCGAGGAGCGGCCGGCTGACGAGTCCGGCGGCAACGCCAGCGCCCGCTGGAATTCCAACCGTCTCACCCGGACGGTGCGGGACGCGGAGTACCGCGTCAGTACTCACACGCTGGATGCGGAAGGGCGACTGATCACCGTGGCCTCGGCCACGGGTGGCACAGCCACTTACAGCTACACGCCCTTCGGTGAGCTCGCCACCGTCACGGACCCGAACGGCACCCGGACCACGCTGACCTACGACGACCGGGGTCTGCCAGCCACCGTTGCGTCGCCCGACAGCGGGCGCCGGACGTCGAACTACAATGCCTTTGGCGAATTGCTCTCGCAGGCGGACGCGGCGACGCCGGCCAACGTCATCAGCTTCAGCTACGACCAGCTGGGCCGGCTGATCCAGCGCAATGACTCGGGCCAGGGTCTCACCAACTGGGAGTTCCACCGGGTCAGCGGCCCACTGCTGGGTCTGCCCAGCCGCGTGACGGCGCCTGTCGGCTCGAATCCGGCTGGTTTCTCCGAGCAGTACGGCTACGACTCGCTCGGCCGCCGGACAGCGGTGACCACGACTCTGGAGGGCACCGCCTACGTCACCAACTACGGGTGGGACGCGCTCGGCCGCGTAACCTCGATGATCTATCCGGCCACCGTCAACGGTGCGCGGCTGTACCTCGGGTTGCGCTACGACGCCGGATACAACACTGTGATCGAGCAGGACGTGCTGGCCGGCGGAGGCCTGTGGCTGCGCCTGTACGACCTGCAGAGCCAGGATGCTCTGGGTCGGGAGCGGCTGGTGCGCCTGGGCAGCTCAGCGACCATCGACGAGCAGCGGGACTTCGATCGGGCCAGCACCCGGCTAAAGGCGATCCGCACGGGCGCTGCCTTGAGTTCGCAGCTGCAGAACTACAGATACTTCTGGGACAAGGTGGGCAACCTCACGGAGCGCATGGATCTGGGCCAGTGGCTGTCCGAAACCTTCAGCTACGACGAGCAGAACCGCCTGTTGAGCGCCCGGCTCAATGGCTCGCTGACGCTGGCGCTCGGCTATGACGAGGGTGGCCGGATCCGCTCGAAGTCCGACGTGGGCGCCTACACCTACGGCAGCTCGCACCCTGGCGCTGTCACGGCCGTGTCGGGTGGGCCCGCCGGAAGCCGCAGCTACGCCTATGACATCAACGGCAATATGTCCGCACGCCAGGGCAAAACCATCAGCTGGCACCCCTTCCCCCTGCCGAAGCGCATCGACTACGGCGCGACGAATTTCTCCGAGTTTAGCTACGGCCCGGACCGCCAGCGCATCCGGCAGATTGCGCGGACAGGCGCCGCCACGCTCACCACCTGGTACATCGGCCCGCACTTCGAGGTGGAGGTCAATGGCACCCAGCGCAGGTACCGCTCCACCGTATTCGCCAGCGGTGAGGCCATCTACTCCCAGGTGGAGCAGGCCAGTCCGGCGACCCTCGATGCCTACTTCCTGCATCGGGATCACCAGGGGAGCGTGGACACGCTCAGCCGCGTGGTGGGTGCCGGCGGCCAGACGCTGGCTCAGCGCTTCGATGTCTTCGGCAAGCGCCGCAACGCGACCTGGAGTGCCGACCCGGCGGACCTCCGGGCAGCCGACAGTCACTTCATCGAACGCGGCTATACGGGTCACGAACACCTGGACAACCTGCGGCTGATCCACATGAACGGCCGCCTTCAGGACCCCGTGCTCGGCACGCTGCTGGCGCCGGACCCGATGCTGGGCAACCTGCGCAACCCCCAGTCGCTGAACCGCTACGCCTACGTCGTCAACAATCCCGGTTCCCTGATCGACCCGAGCGGCTTCCTCTTCGGCCGCATCGGCAAGTTCTTCCATCGCCTCTTTAGGGGTATCGGCAGCCTGTTCCGGCGTGTCATCGACAAGTACGGACGCGAAATCCTCGCTGCGGTGGCCGCGTACTACACTGGCGGCGCAGCCAGCCAGTGGTACGTGGCCTCAGTACCCGCTGCGACGGCGGTCGGGGCCGGAACGGTCGGGGCGATCGCGGGCGGAGCGGTGGCGGGCGGGATCGTCACTGGCGATCTGGGCGGAGTAGCAGTTGGCATCGTGGGCGGCGCCGGCTTTGGTGCTGTCGGCGCTGCCTACGGCAATACCTGGAGCCTCCAGCGAATCGCGGCGTCAGGACTGGCCGGCGGGGCTGCGGCGCAAGTCGGCGGCGGCGACTTCCGCACCGGTTTCGCCTTCTCCAGTGGTGCTGCGGCCTTCGGTTACGCCTATGACCAGATCGTTAACTACAGCGCGACCTGGGATTCCGGTGGCGCGGCCCAAAGCAAACGGCGTTTTGACATGCCGAATGAGCGCGCCAACAACTTTGCAGAGAGCCAAACCATAATTGACCCATCCGCCTTCACAGGCGAAGGTGGCCGCCTCAGCCGCTTCATGAACCGCATCCCCGGCATGAACGCGATTGCAGGCCTGCACGACGTGTTCCAGGTGCGGCTCGACTTGCTCGGTGGGGATCACTTCGGTAGCGTCCTGCGCGGCACACTGAACTTTCCCGGAATGCCGGTCGCGGCAGCTCTGACCTACCCGGCGCTGTTCGACGGTGTGCCTTCCGTGGCCGTGGCCCTGGACGACTGAGACAACGCTCCGTGCACATCTTGCCTGTCACGCGCCTTTTGCTGCTGACCGTCAGCATGGGAGCGTGCAGCTTTTCCCAGATCCCGACGCTAAAGGAGTACGGTGATGCGGTCATCGGCCACAACATTTCGGTGATCCGCGACCTGGTTCGACGCCCAAACAGCCGCGCTTCCCAGGCCGGCTGGCAGGAAAAAACCTACCCCCTTCCTAACGGTCACTGGGTATACGTAGAGCCGGACCGGCCCAACTGCGAGATCCACTACGAGGTGAATGGCGAGGACATTATCGTGGGGTACACCCCGATGGGTCCGGGGTGTAAGTACCAGTAGCCCGCCCACCGCCGGGGCCAGTTACACTGGCTCCGTGGACACTGGCACCCTCGTCACCCTCGCCTTCAGCCTGCTGGCCCTGGTCGGCGGCGTGGCGCTCGGCTGGCTCTTCGCCAGCCGGCCCCGGGCTGTGTTCGAGGAGCGCGCCCGCCTCCTGGCCGACCAGCTGCAGGAGGCACGCATCGTCCAGGCGGAGACGGCAGGTAAAGCACGCGGTCTCACGGAAACGCTCGAAGAGCGCGCCGCCCGCATCAGCGAACTAGAAGCCGAACTGGCCGCAGCCTCGCGGAACAAGGCCGAGAATGATCTGCGCCTGAACGCCTTCGTGGCCGACACGGAAAAGCGCTTCACGGACACCTTCAAGTCCCTCGCCAGCCAGATCCTCGAGGAAAAGACGGCCAAGTTCACGGCAACCAACGAGACCAAGCTCAACGAACTCCTCAATCCCTTCCGGGAACGCCTCAAGGACTTCCAGAAGAAGATCGAGGACAACCACCTCAGCGAAACCACCGAGCGACGCTCGCTGAAGGACGAGCTGAAACGGCTCATGGACCTGAACCAGCAGGTTAGCCAGGACACGAAAAACCTGACCACGGCGCTGAAGGGCGAGGCCAAGACCCAGGGCACCTGGGGCGAGATCATCCTGGAGCGCGTGCTGGAGATGTCGGGGCTGACCCGCGGCCGCGAGTATGAAGTTCAGGACAGCCGCGTGGCCGAGGACGGCAACCGGCAGCAGCCCGACGTGCTGATCCGGCTGCCACCTGACCGCAATCTGATCGTGGACTCCAAGGTGTCGCTGGTGGCCTTCGAGCGCTACGCCAGCGCCGAGACCGATGAAGCCCGGGCCGAGGCCCTGGAGCAGCACCTGCTCTCGGTGCGCAATCACATCAAAGGCCTCAGCGAAAAGAACTACCCGGCGCTGTATGGCC
Source organism: uncultured Chromatiaceae bacterium (assembly GCA_964391025.1). Taxonomy (GTDB): domain Bacteria; phylum Pseudomonadota; class Gammaproteobacteria; order Steroidobacterales; genus SHZI01. The sequence continues at coordinate 3,189 of CAYMKJ010000132.1, read as the reverse complement.
TGGAGTCGCTGGATTTCGTGCTGATGTTCGTGCCGATCGAGCCGGCCTTTATGGCCGCGGTCCAGTCGGATCCGGGACTTTATGAGGCCGCCTGGCGCAAGAACGTGGTGCTCGTCAGTCCGACCACCCTGATGGCCACGGCCCGGGTGGTCGAGAGTGTCTGGCGACTCGAGCGCCAGAACCGCAACGTCATGAAGATTGCCGAACAGGCCGGCCGCATGCACGACGCCTTCGTGCTGTTCATCGCGGAACTGGACAAGGCCACACGACAGTTCCAGAGCGCCGGCGAGGCCCTCGACTCCGCAGTAAAGAGATTGCACACCGGCAAGGGCAATCTCGTGCGCCGGGCCGACGAGATTCGCAAGCTGGGCGCCAAGGCCGCGAAGGAATTGCCTGCGAATCTCCTGGAGATCACCGACGACCCCGCTGTCGAGCCCGCCGAGGGTGGGGACCCCGAGTCCGGTCAGGAACTGCGGCACTGAGGAATGACGGCCGCCGGCCTCGAAGTGCTCGCCCTCGCGCGACGTTACGGCAACCGCCACATCCTGCGTGAGTTGTCGTTCTCCGTGGGCGCGGGCGAGTTCATCGCTGTCATGGGCGAGTCCGGCTCCGGGAAATCCACGCTCCTCAACCTGATAGCCGGCCTGGAAACTCCCGACAGCGGCAGCGTCCGCATCGGCGGCGTAGACCTGATGGCGCTCGATGACGACGCCCGCACGCGCCTGCGCCGGGCCCAGGTTGGCTTTGTATTCCAGTCCTTTCACATCCTGCCGCACCTGACCGTGGCCCAGAACGTGGAGCTGCCCCTCGTCCTGCTCGGCGTCAGCGTGACGGAGCGTCGAACGCGCACTGCCGACATGCTCCGCGCCGTCGGCCTGGCTGATCGCCACGGCAGCGCGCCCCGGGAACTGTCCGGTGGCGAGCTGCAGCGGGTGGCGGTGGCCCGCGCGCTGGTGCATCGCCCGGCACTGGTGCTGGCGGACGAACCGACCGGCAACCTGGACCCGGACACCGCGGGCACCGTGCTCACACTGCTCGGCGACCAGGTGCGCGCCGTCGGCGCGGCCGGTGTTCTGGTCACCCACTCAGGCGTAGCTGCCGCAAGGGCCGACCGGGTGCTGGAACTCGATCACGGCCAGCTTAAGCCGGCCAGCTAGCGATGCTCTGGCTCTGGTGGCATGTCAGCGCCGGCTACGCCCGGACCCACCGCCTCCGCACGGTTGTGCAGGTGCTCGCGATCGCCGTGGGCGTGGCGCTCGGCTACGCGGTGAGTCTCATCAACACGGCCGCCCTGGCCGAATTCAATGCCGCCCTGCGCGATGTCAACGGCGAAGCCGACGCGGCCATCGAAGGTCCCCGGAGCGGTTTCGACGAGCAGCTGTTCGCCCGCGTGGCCGCTCATCCCGGCGTGGAGTTGGCCAGTCCGGTGCTCGCCACCGACGTGCTGGTGATCGGCAAGGACGCCCGTCTGACCGTGCTGGGTGTGGATGCGCTGCGGGCGGGCTGGGTCACCCCCGGCCTGCTTCCCGACTTCTCGTCGGCAGCACCAACCGCCGCAGACGGCGGAGAGACCACTGCGCGCTTCGCGCTTTTCGCCGACGGCATCTTCCTGTCCCCCGCCGCGCTGGAGCGCTTTGGCGTGCAGCCCGGGGGGGAAATTCAGGTGCAGGCCGGAGACCGCCGCGTGACGCTGTCCATACGCGGGAGCCTGTCCGGCGCGCGGCCCGGTCGCTTGCTCGGCGTGATGGACTTAGGCTTCGCCCAGTGGCGGCTCGACCGGCTCGGCCAGCTGACGCGCATTGATCTGCGGCTCCGGCCGGGCGTGACCGCAGAGTCGCTGCAGCAGGCCCTCCCGCTACCCGCCGGCGTCACGGTGGCCGGACCAGACGCCGGAGAAGCGCGCCTGGCCACCCTCTCCCGCGCCTACCGGGTGAACCTGAACGTGCTGGCCCTGGTCGCACTGTTCACTGGCAGTTTCCTGGTGTTCTCACTCCAGGTGCAGGCGACTCTGGCGCGCCGACCGCAACTTGCCTACCTGCGCGCAGCCGGAGTGACGGCGGTTGAATTGCAGCGGCTGCTCCTGGCCGAAGCAGCCACCATCGGCGTACTCGGCAGCGCGCTCGGGATTCTCCTCGGCATCGGGATCGCGCGCGGAGTGCTGGCCGCTCTCGACGGTAATTTGGGTGGCAATCCCGGTGGTGGTTATTTCGGGTCCTTCGACCCGCGCCTGATTCTGCCCGCGACGACGACCGCCGGTTACACCGTACTCGGCGTCCTCGCCGCCCTCGCCGGCGGACTGGTGCCGGCCCGGGAAGCCGCACGCACGCCGATCGCGCCGGCCTTGCGGGCGGGCGCGGAGGAAGACGCGCTGCAGCCGCTCGGCCAACCCGCGCCCGGACTGCTGTTGCTCGCCGGGGCCGCCGTCCTCGTCTGGCTGCCGGCGGTCGGCGGCATCTCGCTGGCCGCCTACCTGGCCATCGGTTGCACGCTGGTCGGGGTGATCGCATTGCAACCGCGGCTTGCAGCGCTGGTATTCCGGCCGGTGGCCCGGTGGCTGGAGGGTTCGGCACTCGGAGTCAGCTGGCCGATGCTGCTGTTGGCGGCGAACCGGCTCGCGCGGGCGCCGGGCGGCGCGGCCATCGGCATGGCGGGCATCGTCGCGAGCTTCGGCCTGATGGTAGCCATGGGCACAATGGTGGCGAGCTTCCGCGGCTCTCTGGAAGACTGGCTGGTGCGCGTACTGCCGGCCGACGTCTACGCCCGCATCGGCCCGTTCGCCACCGACGCGCACTTCTCCGCCGGGGATCTGCAGCTCATCGCCAGCCACCCCGGTGTGTCGCGGGTGGAGTTCTCCCGGACGGTCAGCGTGTTGCTCGCGCCGGACCGGGCGTCGGTGGCCATCATCGCGCAACCGGTGGACGCCGCTCGGGCGGCCGAGTTGCTGCCGCTGGTCGGGCCCGAAGCACCGCTGCCAGCCGGCGCCTCGCCGGTCTGGGTCTCCGAAGCGATGGCCGATCTCTACGGCGCGCAGCCCGGCCAGGAACTGGCGCTGCCGCTCGCCGGGCGATTCGAGCGCTTCACGGTGGCCGGGGTGTGGCGCGACTACGCACGGCAGTTCGGCTCCGTGATCATCAGGACCGAAGACTACGAACGCCTGACCGGCGACACGACACGCACCGAGGCCGCATT
>CAYMKJ010000131.1:0-2287 GCA_964391025.1 uncultured Chromatiaceae bacterium | reverse complement strand
ACTGACGTGCAGCCAGTCCCGCACGTTTTCGCCGTTGCCGTAGACCGGCAAGGGCTCACCGGCCAGTGCACGCACCAGCATCAGCGGAATGAGTTTCTCCGGAAACTGGAGTGGCCCGTAGTTGTTGGAGCAATTGCTCCTCGTGACCGGCAGTCCGTAGGTGTGGTGGCAGGCCCGCACCAGATGGTCCGAGGACGCCTTGCTCGCCGAGTAGGGGGAATTCGGCGCATAGGGCGAATTCTCGGCGAACGGAGGCTCCCCCGTGCGCAGCGATCCATAAACCTCGTCGGTGGAGATGTGATGAAAGCGGACGCCGGGCTGCCAGACCTGATCCCGCTGCCAGGCGCGCCGGGCGCACTGCAACAGTGTGTGGGTCCCGACCACGTTGGTCCGGATGAAGTCGTCAGGGCCGGTGATCGACCGGTCGACGTGGGATTCGGCGGCGAAGTGGACGATGGTGTCTATCGAGTACTGATCGAGAAGGCGGGTAACCAGCGCCTGATCGCAGATATCGCCCCGCACAAATGCGTAGTCCGGCCGCCGATCGAGCCCCGCCAGGTTGGCGGGATTGCCGGCGTAGGTGAGCGCGTCGAGCACCACCAGCCGGTCTTCCGGGTGTCTGCTGAGCCAGTGCCGCACAAAGTTCGCGCCGATGAAGCCGGCGCCGCCGGTGACCAGCAGACTACGCATGGCTGATCATCCGCATTTCGTCCCGGAGCGCGGCTCGCCAGTGGCGCAACTCCAGTCCCAGCGCCGCCACGGTCGAGGAGTTGTCGAGAACACTGTAGGCCGGACGGTGTGCGGTGGTGGGGTATTGCCCGGTGCGTATCGGCCGGACCCGGACCGGCCCCTCGATCAAGCCGAGTGCGCTAGCTTCTTCGGCGATGGCTACCGCAAAGTCATACCGGCTGGCGACGCCGCCATCAGGGTAGTGGTGGGTGCCGCTAAAGCCGGGGACTGCCACTGCCCGCCACAGGGCAGCCGCCAGCGAAGCGACTGACGTCGGCGTCCCGATCTGGTCAGCCACTACCGCTACCTCCCCGCGCTCGCGCATCAGCCTGAGCAGGGTGCCCAGGAAGTTCTTCCCCTGGGCAGAATACAGCCAGGCTGTGCGCAGGATGAGCGCCGCTTCGCCGAGAGCCTCGCGCACCTCGGCCTCACCCCGTGCCTTGCTGCGCCCGTACTCACTCAGCGGATTGACCGGGTGCCCGGGTTTATAGGGAGATGACACAGCCCCATCGAAGACAAAATCGCTTGAGACGTGCATGAGGCGCATGCCACGCTCCGCGGCTGCAATCGCCAGGTGCCGGGGTCCCGTCACGTTGGCCAACCGGGCCCTCCCGGGATCGGTTTCGGCGCGATCCACGTCGGTGTAGCCAGCGGCGTTGATCAGGATGGCCGGCTTCAATCGATCGAGAACAGCAGCAACGCTTTGCCGGTCGGAAATATCCAGCTCGGCGTGAGTGAGCGTGACGGCCTCGAGGCCGTTCGGCCGCAGTGCCATCAGGCGGGTCGCGAGCTGACCGCCACCGCCCGTCACGAGCACTTTCATGGATAGGTTGCCGCGCTCCCGAACAGGGCAGCACTGGAATCTTTGGCCGAGAGTATGACCTGGCCTCCCACCTCCGGCAGCGGCCATTCGATGCCAAGTTGCGGGTCATTCCAGAGGACGCTTCGTTCGTGCTCCGGTGCGTAGTAGTCCGTGCACTTGTAGAGGACCTGGGCGAAGGCGCTGAGCACGAGAAAGCCGTGGGCAAAGCCCGGGGGAACCCACAGCATTTCCCGGTTAGCCGCGGACAGCCGGGCGCCAACCCAGCGCCCGAAGGAGCGGGATGAACGACGCAGGTCGACCGCCACGTCATACACCTCACCCTCGACGACCCGCACGAGCTTCCCCTGGGGTTGTTTGATCTGATAGTGCAGGCCCCGGAGAACGCCCCGGGAGGACCCACTGTGGTTGTCCTGGACGAACTGGCAATCGAGTCCAGCAGCCGCAAAGACCCTGCGTTCCCAGGAGACATACAGGTGGCCACGGTCATCGCCAAAGACACGGGGCTTGATCCGGACCACCTCGGGAATCGACGACGGAAGGAAGTCCATGCTAAAGAACCCGCTGGTCCAGCATCCTCAGGAGGTAACGGCCATAGCTGGTATTTTCCAGGGGCCTGGCGAGTGCGAGCACCTGGGCCGCGCTGATGAAGCCCTGCCGGAAGGCGATTTCCTCGGGACAGGCAATCTTCAGCGCTTGGCGGGCCTCGACCGCGTGAATGAAGTTCGACGCATCCAG
>CAYMKJ010000130.1:0-3574 GCA_964391025.1 uncultured Chromatiaceae bacterium | reverse complement strand
ACTACACAAATCACGCTACAGTCAACTGGCGAGTGGAGCGTTGACCAGGAGGGGCGATGGCGAGGAATTTCAAGTTGATCCCGGTGGCCCTGGCGCTTTTTGGCGTCTGGTTCGCAATGGAACCCGTGCTTGCGAAACCGCCGCCCTGGGCTCCGGCGCACGGCTGGCGCCGGAAAAATGACCCGTTCTACGTCGGCTACGCCGGTCGCCAGTGGTCCGATGACTACGGCGTGATTGCAGGCCGCTGTGACACGGACAAGGTACTGGCCGTCATGGGTGCGGTAGCAGGCGGCGCGATCGCGAACCAGGCGGCGTCCCCTGAAAACCGCACGATCGCGACCATCATCGGGGCGATCGTGGGTGGCGTCGTTGGCGATGCGATCGGCAAGCAAATCGACAAGAGTGATCGCGCCTGCGTCGGTCAGGCCCTGGAGCTCGCGCGCGTGGGCCAGCGAGTGCAGTGGACGAACCCGGCCACTGGCCTGACCTTCACGGTCCGACCTGAGCGCGATCTAGCCGATGGCTGCCGGGATTTCGAACTCACCACGCGTGGCCGCAGCGCCAGTGGCCCGGTCAATCTGACGGGCTGCGCCGGCGAAGACGGAGAATGGCGACTGCAGTCTATGGAGTGAAGAGCCAGCTTATCTAACGGCCCACCGAGCGTCGTGGATCCCCGTTTTTCGCCGAGCCCGGCGAAGTGCTGGCCACGGGCGGAGTCCTGTCTATCTACGGGCCGTTCCGGTTTGGCGGTGCCTCCACCAGTCCGAGCGATGCCGCGTTCGATCAGTGGCTGCAGCAGCGCGCTCCGTCAGCTGCGGCCTGGGACGCCACCCGGCCCGGCGTTATGTCTGATGTCGGGCCGGAGGCGCTTGCCGGTCCAGCGCGCTGAGTGTTGTGGCCCGGCGGCAGCACGACCAGCCTTCGCGTGATGCTTGTCACACTTATTATTTGGGTATAACTTTAGTCAAGCGTAGGCCAAATAAAAATTAAGGCTAATAACAGCCACCGTGAATCTTCTAGCAGCCACCGAGAGCCTTCGGTTTTGGTCAGCCTGTCTGGCTTGGGCGATGCGGCTTCTGCAGTCTGCGTTCCTGCCGCCCGCGCATCTCGGGTCTTTCCCTCCGTTCCCTGGGAGTAAGCATTCATGAATACGTCACGCGTGGCCTTCCTGCCCTGGATTCTGGTGATCTTGGCACTCCTGGGGGCCGGGTCGGCCCAGGCGGCATTGAATCTCGCCATCGAGCTAAATCCCAACCCGGTGCGTCCGGGGGAACGGCTGCGGGCGGAATTGACGGTGACCAACGTCGGCGGCCCGTCGGTGACCAACGTCGTCCTCCAGGCCACGGTACCGGTGGGTGCCGGGGATGGGACGCACAATTATTTTGATGAGAAGCTGCTGTCGGGTGGCGGCACCTGTGACACGGGTAGCTGGAACTATCTGTGCGAAGTGGGCGAAGCCGTGCTCTGGAATATTGGCCCTCTGGCCCCCGGACAGGGCGTGACCGTGTCGCTGCCGATGGTCGCCCTGAGCAGCCTGGCGGACGGCGCCACAATTTCTCTGGCGGCCAGCGTGGTCGGCGATGGTTCGGCGACTGCCAGCGGGACCAAGAGTGTGCTCGTGGATGTCAACAACGCCCTGGCGCTGGAGGTGGACGAGAGTGCGGACCCGGTGGTGGCGGGGACGCAGCTGACCTACACGCTGACCTACGGCAACCGCAGTCCCGGGAGCGTGGGCTCGACGGTGCTGACGTTCCCACTGCCGGCGGGGACGACGTTCGTCTCGGCGAGCGCCGGTTACACGCTCTCGGGCGGCAACGTGCAGTGGACGGTGGGCACGCTGGCGACGGGTCAGTCGGGTCGCCGCCAGGTGGTGGTGGCAGTGGGTGGCAGTCTGGCGGCCGGAACACTGCTGGTGGTGGATGCGGCGGAGCTGGCGGGCACCGGCGGGGAGACGGCCCGAAGCCGGGCGGCGACCCGGGTCGCCGGCAGCACGGCGCTGGGTCTGGCGGTGGAGATGAACCCTGATCCGGCACGGCCGGGGGAGCGGATCCGCACGGAGGTGACGGTCAGCAACCGCAGCGGGGCGACGCTGTTCAACGCGCAGTTGCGGGTGCGGGTGCCGGCGGAAGTCGGCAATGGCGCGCAGGCGTACTTCGATGAGAATCTGCTGACGGGTGACGGCACCTGTGACACGGGCAGCTGGAACTATCTGTGCGAGAGCTACGGCGAGCTGGTGACCTGGCCGCTGGGCGATCTGCCGGCTGGTGCGGGGGTGACGCTGAGCGTGCCGCTGGTGGTGACCAACGGCCTGGTCGCCGGGCGGCTGATCACGCTGGAAACCCTGTTGACTGCAGATGGTGGCAACCAGGCGGTACTGGAGCGCACGGTGACCGTGGACACCGACAACACCCTGGCGCTGGAGGTGGACGAGAGTGCGGACCCGGTGGTGGCGGGGACGCAGCTGACCTACACGCTGACCTACGGCAACCGCAGTCCCGGGAGCGTGGGCTCGACGGTGTTGACGTTCCCACTGCCGGCGGGGACGACGTTTGTCTCGGCGAGCGCCGGTTACACGCTCTCGGGGGGCAACGTGCAGTGGAATATCGGCACCCTGGGTGTCGGCGCCGGCGGCTTCCGGCAGGTGAAGGTGGCCGTTGGCGGGGGCACCGCTAAGGGAACCGTCTTACCAGTGGATGCGGCAGTGCTGTCGCAGACCGGCGGGACGGAGAGTGCCCGGGCGACGGCAGCCACACGGGCTACTGCCCCAGCCATAAGGCTGGCGGTGCAGATCCAGGCCCCCAATCAGCCTGGTAACAGCATGAACACGCTCTTTACCATTACAAACCCCACCAACATAGAGCTGCTGAATTTGCTGCTGCAGGCGCGAGTCCCCGCCGAAGTCGGCGATGGCGTGCACGCCTATTTCCTTGAAACCCTGGTGACGAATGGCGGCACCTGTGATGCGGGTACCTGGAACTATCTGTGCGAGAGCTACGGCGAGCTGGTGACCTGGTCCATCGGTAGCCTGGCGGCAAATTCCGCCACCACTGTGGCGATGACGCCGGTAGTCAGTCCGAGCCTGACCAATGGCCGCATGATCATGGTGGATGCCGTGGTCGTGGCCGATGGCGGCGCCCGCGCCGTGGCGGGCGATACGGTCCTGATCGGCCCCGACGCCGACGCCGATCTGGATGGCCTGCCCGACAGTTATGAGGTGTTAAACGGGCTCAATCCGAACTCCTCTGTAGACGCCCAGCAGGATCCGGATCTCGACGGATTGAGCAACCTCGATGAGTATTTCGCGGGCACGAAGCACAATAACCCCGACACGGACGGTGACACCGTAAAAGATGGTCCCGACAACTGCAAACTAAGCAGTAATCTCGACCAGGTGGACAAGGACTTCGATCGCTCCGGCGATGTGTGCGACCTAGTGGACAACCGCACCGCCGGTCCTGACACGCTGACGGGCACTTCGCGGGCCGAGACCCTGGATGGTCTGCTCGGGGCCGACACCCTGATCGGCAAGGGCGGCAATGACACCTACCTCGTGGAAAATGTCGGGGACCAGGTG
>CAYMKJ010000129.1:0-5775 GCA_964391025.1 uncultured Chromatiaceae bacterium | reverse complement strand
GGCGGCGTAACCTGGCTGCTGGCCGGCGTTCTCGGCCTTACCCTGTTCATGGCGGCGGTTGGTTTCGTCGTCGGCCTCACGGCGGGCGGGAGTGGCGGTCGCTGGTCCAGTCATCGGCGCGGCGGGTTCGGCGGTGGCCTCGGTGGAGGTTTTGGGGGTGGCGGAGGGGGTGGATTTGGCGGCGGCGGCTTCGGTGGGGGTGGTGGCGGCTTCGGAGGCGGCGGTGCGTCCGGCCGCTGGTAGATGGCGATGCTGGGTCGTTGGCTGCAACACTTGACGACGACGCCTTTCGCGTTACGGCGCTGTTTCCCTGCCGCCACGCTGGCCGCGATTGACGCGGCTATCACGGCTTCGGAGGGGTATCACCGCGCCGAGATTCGCTGTGCCGTGGAAACAGCGCTGTCGGCGGGCCACCTGGTTCGGGGCGTGACCAGCGTCGCGCGGGCTGCCGAGGTATTTTCCGCGCTCGGCGTGTGGGACACGGCTGAGAATAACGGGGTGCTGCTCTACGTGCTGCTGGCAGAACGGAAGATCGAGATCCTGGCGGACCGGGGGTTCGCGGAACACGTGACGGCGGCCGAGTGGGAGAGCATTTGTGCCGAGATGGAAGTGGCATTCGGGGCTGGCCGTTATGAGGCCGGAACCCTGGCAGCCCTGGACCGGATCAGTGGTATTGCCCGCCAGCACTTTCCAGCCCGAAGCGGCGATTGGAACGAGTTGCCGGACCGGACGGTCCTGCTTTGAGCCCTGCAAAGCCTCTTAGAAGATGTCCGCCAGGACGATGAAGCGGATGATGCCCGCGAGCGCCGCCAGGGCCAGCACGGCAATGATGCCGATTTCCACGTAGCGGGTCAGGTTATTGACGAAGGACATTGCACACTCCTGGTTGTTCTCTAACGCATATTCGCTAAATCCCCGCACGCGGATGTGGGGGCACCTGAAAAGTATTATCGCCGGAAATCGGGGAAAATCGGGGTCAGACTGCGATTTCCTTGAAATCGCAGTCTGACCCGGATTTTCCCCGATTTCCGGAGTTAGTCCAGCAGGTGGGAGAGCAGCCCGTCCGCCAGCTTGGGTTCGAACCAGGTGGACTTGGGCGGCATCACCTGATTCGCGTCCGCCACCGCCATCAGCGCTTCCAGGCTGGTGGGGAACATCGCGAACGCGACGGCCATCTCGCCGCTGTCCACCCGGCGCTCCAGCTCACCCAGGCCCCGGACGCCGCCGACGAAATCAATGCGCTTGTCGCGGCGGGGATCGCCGATGCCCAGCACCGGGGCCAGCAGGTGCTCCTGCAGCAGGGTCACGTCGAGGCTGGCCACCGGGTCCTTCGGGGTCAAGCCGGGCTGGATGTCCAGCCGGTACCACTGGCCGCCCAGGTACATGCCGAACTGGCCGGCGTGCCCCGGCCGGGCGCGCTCCGCCACCGGCGTGACGGTGAACTGGCGGGCGATGCGCAGCAGGAAGTCCGTGGCGGAGTGCCCGCTCAGATCCTTGACGACGCGGTTGTAGTCCAGGATGCGCATTTCATCGTGCGGGAAGGCCACGCAGAGAAAGTAGTTGTAGTCCAGATCGCCGGAGTGCCCTGGATTGCCCGCTCCGCGCGCCGCTGCCACCCGGGACGCAGACGCGGAGCGATGGTGCCCGTCGGCGATGTACAGCGAGTCCATGGCGTCGACAATGCGGGTGACGGCGCTGATCTGCTCGTGGTCCTGCACGACCCAGATGGTATGCACGATCCCGTCGTCGGCCTTCACCTCATAGGTCGGTATGCCCCGTGAGTTGTCCGCGACGACCTGGCGGAGTTCCGCATTGCTCCGGTAGGCGAGCAGCACCGGCCCGGTCTGGGCGTTTAGCGCCGTGATCTGGCGGACCCGGTCGTCTTCCTTGTCCGGTCGGGTGAACTCGTGCTTGCGGATGCGATTGCGGTCGTACTCTGCAACGCTGCCCACGCAGGCGATGCCCCTCTGCACGTGCTCGCCCATCCGGAGTTGGTAGATGTAGTAATGGGGCTGCTCATCCCGAATGAGGACGCCGCCGTCGATCAGCTGGCGCAGGTTTTTAGCGCCCCTGGCGTACACGGCGGGGGAGTAGGGGTCCGTGCCCTCCGGCAGATCGATCTCCGGTTTGGAGATGTGCAGAAAGCTCGCCGGGTGGCCATGGGCCCGTACCCGGGCCTCGTCGGTGTTCAGCACGTCGTAGGGCGGGGCTGCCACGGCTGCTGCCTTGCCGGTGGCGGGGCGCAGGGCGCGAAAGGGCTTGATGAGTGTGTGCATAAAATGGGATCGCGCCGGTCGGCGCTCCTACAAGGCGCTCCTACAGGACGCCAAGGACTTCGAAGGCGGCCCGTTCGCCGGATTCCATGGCGCCTTCCATGCCGCGGTTCGAGACCGCCGTGTGTTCCCCGCAGAAGTGCATGCGGCCGTGGGGTTTGCCGATTTCGCGGGCAAACGCCGTGACCTGGCCAGGCGCCCAGACGGCCCAGTCGCCCGCGGAGAATTGGTCCCGGTACCAGGAGTGGTAGACCTTCGGCTCCACCTTGCCCTTCGCGGCCGGCCGCACCCGATAGAAGTCGTCCATGATCGCGGCGACCGCGTCCTTCGACTCGAGGGTGTCCATCCACGTGGCGTTGCGCCCGCGGACCCAGATCGTCAGGCTCGTGATGTCCTGGGGCGTCTTGCCCTTCCGTTCCGCCACCACCATGCCGGCGAGCCCGTTGCTGAAGATGTTGGGATTGCGCCCGTCGTCTTCCCAGAACGGCTTCTTCACCTGGAGGTGCAGCATGTTGACCGGCTGGGAGGCCAGCGTATTGATGGCGAGACCCTGGGGCCCCGTGACCAGCGGGTCCAGGTGCACGCGGCGAAGCACCGGCATGGGCAGTGAGCAGACCACGTAGTCGGCCTTGTACACCGTGCCATCAGCGCACCGGACTTCGGTGCCGCTGTCGGTGGAGCGGATGCCCAGGACGTTGCGGCCGAAGCTGACAGGCTTTTTCAGTGCATTGGCCATGGCCTCGGGAATGGCCTGGTTGCCCCCAACGGCGGTGTAGCCGAAGGTCTTCCCGCCCAGCTGGGTCTGCATCATCTGGAACGTCGCGCTGAACAGCACCAGCATGGCGGACACGTCGCTGGCCGTGGTGCCTAGGTTGGGATTGGTATTCCAGCAGAGCTCGATGATCTCCTCGGACACGCCGAGGCCGGTCAGCCACTGGTGGAGGGACACGTCGTACTTCGCGTTGGCCGGATCGAGCCAGGAGTCGGCGTTCTTCAGCGGGTTGTTCTTGCCGATGATGGGGTTCAGGTAGGACCAGGGCATGCTCTGCCTGAAGGCCTCCGGAAAGGGATTCTGCGGGTGCGTGGGCCACTGGTCCTTCGGGATCAGCTTGCCGTCCAGGACCAGTTCCCGGTCGAAGAAAAAGGGCACGATGGGCGTCACATCGATGGTGCCCACGTTGAATTTCCTGCAGGCGTCCATGAGGCGGGCATAACCGGCGCCGAAGGACGTGCCGCCGGACTCCGGATTGCCCGGCACGTCGCGATGGGACAGCACACGCCCGCCCACCCGTTGCCGGCCTTCCAGCACCTGCACGTCGATGCCCTGTTCTTCGAGGAGCAGGGCGGCATTGAGCCCGGACAAACCGGCCCCGATGACGATGACGGTCGTGCGGTTCTGCGCCCGGACAACGCCTGATCCCAGAGCCGGACCGAGGGCGGCAGCGAGGGGCAGCGCGCCGATACCCTTGATGAGGGTCCGGCGGCTGAGATCGCTCGACTGGGGCATGGGAAAAATTCTACACCGTCACACGCGCACGCCGGAACCTTGACGATGATCGCCACCCGCCCGCCCGCCGCCCACCTGCCGCACCGGCCATCAGTACGCCGAGCATCAGCAGATCCGCACTGCCCGATCCGCCACCGGGTTGCAGGCTGGCTACCTCCACAGTGACGGTGTCGGTGGCAGTCGCGCCCTGATCATCCGTTACCGCCAGTGCAAACTGCAGCGTGGTGGTGCTCCCGGGCACCGCAAAACTAGCTTGCGGCGTGTCTGCGCCCTGCAGACTCACCGCACGTCCACTCGTCTGCGTCCAGGCGTACCTGACCAGGCTGCCGTCCAGATCGACACTGTTCCGGCCATTGAGCGTCAGGCGTTCGCCGCCCGGGGTCACCAGCCGCGAATCCGGACCCGCTTCCGGCAGGGGCGGGTAGTTGCCGCCGACACGGACCGGCCGGCTGCTGATGAAGTTCGCCGCCGCCGGAACCTTGGCCAGGAGCCAGTCGGTGGTCTCCTGAAAAGCCCTTTGCTCCACGCCCAGCAGGCTGTGAGCGTTGCCACCGAAGAATCCAAGGGGGCCCGGGTACGGTAGCTCCACATACGTGGCGTCGACGCCAGCGGCCAGGGCCGCATCGCGCACGGATACTGAATAGGAATCGGGCGTGAAATCGTCCCCCTGCGCGCGGAGCAGGAAGACGGGAACCGTTGCCGCAGCGATCTCGCGGACAACGACCGAACGGGAATCCAGTCCCCAATAACTCAGGAACGTTCGCCCGGAGCGTTGCACATTGACGCCGAAGAGGGTCAGAAAATCCAGCACTTCTTCGCCGCGGCCCTCGGCCACCAGTTGCTGGGAAAGGGCGATATGCGGGTCGTACAACTCGCTCCGTGGCGCGAACAGAACGTCTGTCGCCGCTTCTCGTCCGTCGCGCACCACGCCGAAAAGGCCAACGGCGACCATGCGGGGGTCGTTATTGCTGAGCGCGGGATAGACACCGGCCGCCTGGGTTCCGCCGCTGTGACCGGCGACGAACACCTTGTCGAAGCCGATCCGCTCAAGAAAATCGATACCCACACCCATGTCGAGAGTGGTGTCCTCAAATAAGGTGTTGCCGCCGCCGGCAGCAGTGCCCCAGTCGCGGCCGTTGAGGGACAGCACGGTGAAGCCGTGGGCGATACCCCACAGGCCTGCGGACTGATTCACGCCGGTTGCGTAGTTCCCCATGGCGCCATGCCGGACAACCCACGCCACGTCGCGGGTGCCGGCAGTTGCTGCATCGTTGGTGGGTACATGCAGCTCGCCATCAAGCGGGGTTCCATCGGGCGCGTACAGCGTGAGGAACAGGACGTCCGAATCCAGACTGGCCTTGACTTCGCAGGCACTGTCGGCCGAGTCGATGCCGGACACCCCGTCGCACTGGTCGGCGCCAGGCCCGCCCACCATGACGTCGTCGCCAGCGTTACCCGTTAACTGGTCGTCTCCGTCGCCTCCGCGCAGGCCATCGTTACCAGATCCGCCGAGGAGTACGTCATTGCCAGCGCCGCCAGTCAGGTTGTCATCGTCACTCTCCCCGATGAGCCGGTCGTTGCCATTCTCGCCGATGAGGAGGTCGTCACCATCGCCGCCACAGATGACGTCATCACCAGCTCCTGCCTCGATGACGTCGTTACCGCCCAGGCCGACGATGACATCAGCACCGGCCGTGCCCAGCAGATGGTCGTCAGCGGCTGTTCCGACGATGGTGGCTGGCGAGCCTGCGCAAGTCTGCGCTTGCAGTGAAACTGGCAAAAAAAGTGCGAGGGCGGCGACAGCAAACACGCGGGTGATCATGGGGGACGCCTCAGAGAAGCCGGGAAACGGACGCTATGCGCGCCGGCCTGCATCTGTCAATCGGCCAGGTTGAGCGAACGGCGTCATCCCAGGCGGACGATCACTGGCTGGCCTGGGCATTGTCCTCTGCGCAGCGCCGGATCTGGCCGCGGAACTCCAGCGCCTTGCGCGCA
>CAYMKJ010000128.1:0-18115 GCA_964391025.1 uncultured Chromatiaceae bacterium | reverse complement strand
CCTCCCCGAATTGCCAGGACGTGCTGACGCGATGGGTGCTCTGGCCGAGTCGCACTTCGCAGCCGCCGGCAACCGGCACGACACTCACCGGGTGGTGCTGACCGCCGATGACCACGACGAAATCGTTGCCGACCCGTCGCTCGTGGCTCGGCAGCTGGCCCGAGAGCTTCGCAGCGCGGTCCATGAACCGGCGGTGGACCGTCGCCGCGATCACGACGGCCAGTTGCGGATCCGCCTGGGTCACGTCGGCGGCATGAAAGCCGTCCGGATATTCCTCCGCAATGAAGTTCGTGCTGAGTCGACCCTCGCGAAAGCGGGGGTGGGAGACCAGCGCGTTCAGGAAGCTGATGTTATGGGACACACCCCGGATGTGGTATGCATCCAGCGCGTCGGCCATCCGGTCGATGGCCTGCTCGCGCGTGCTGCCGCTGGTGATCAGCTTCGCAATCATGGGATCGTAATACATCGAGACTTCGCTGCCTTCCTCGATGCCGGTGTCGACACGCACGGAGGCGGACTCGGCCGGTGGCTGGCAGCGCACGAGGCGGCCAATGGATGGCAGGAAATTGCGGAACGGATCTTCGGCGTAAACGCGCGCTTCGAGCGCCCAGCCCTCGATCTTCACGTCGCTCTGCTGCAACGGCAGTTTCTCGCCGGCGGCTACCCGGATCATCAGTTCCACCAGGTCAAGGCCCGTGATCAGCTCAGTAACCGGGTGTTCCACCTGCAGGCGCGTGTTCATCTCCAGGAAGTAGAAATTGCGCTTCTTGTCCACAATGAACTCGACAGTGCCCGCTGACTGATAGTCGACCGCCCTGGCCAGCGCCACCGCCTGCTCGCCCATCGCCTTGCGGGTCTTTGGGTCCAGGAAGGGGGAGGGCGCTTCCTCGATCACCTTTTGATGGCGCCGCTGGATCGAGCACTCGCGTTCGTTCAGGTAGAGGGTGTTGCCGTGGGCGTCAGCCAGAATCTGGATCTCGATATGGCGAGGTTCCTCGATGTACTTCTCGGCGAACACGCGGCCATCGCCGAAGCTCGAGACCGCCTCGTTGGTGGCCCGCTGAAACCCGTCGCGGCATTCCTCGTCATTGCGCACCACGCGCATGCCCTTGCCACCGCCGCCCGCGCTGGCCTTCAGCATCACCGGGTAGCCGATGTCCCGGGCGACCTTCACCGCGTGCTCCGGGCCATCGATAACGTCTGTGTAGCCGGGGATCGTGGTGACGCCGGCCGACCTCGCCAGCTTCTTGGACTCGATCTTGTCGCCCATCGCCGTGATGGCGTGGGCCTTCGGGCCGATGAAGGCGACGCCGACCTTCTCCAGGGCTGCGGCGAAGGCGGTCTTTTCGGACAAGAATCCGTAGCCGGGGTGAACCGCGTCGGCACCAGTGGCCTGGCAGGCCGCGATGAGGTTGTCGATGACCAGGTAGCTCTGGGCCGAGGGCGCGGGGCCGATGCGGACGGCCTCGTCTGCCAGCCGGACGTGCAAGGCGTTGCGGTCGGCATCGGAATACACGGCGACCGTCCTGATGCCCATCTGGCGAGCGGTACGGATAACCCGGCAGGCGATTTCGCCGCGATTGGCGATGAGGATCTTCTTGAACATGCGGCGATACGGATCCTAGAGGGGAATGTTGCCGTGCTTGCGCCACGGGTTGGTGAGTTGCTTGTTGCGGAGCATCGCCAGGGAACGGCAGACGCGAGCGCGGGTCTGCCGCGGCATGATGACGTCGTCGATGTAGCCGCGGCTGCCGGCGATGAAGGGGTTGGCGAACTTGCGCCGGTACTCTTCCGTCCGCACAGCGATGGCCGCCGGGTCACCGAGGTCCTTGCGGAAGATGATCTCCACCGCGCCCTTCGGGCCCATCACCGCGATCTCAGCACTCGGCCACGCCATGTTGACGTCGCCCCGGAGATGCTTGGACGCCATGACGTCGTAGGCGCCGCCGTAAGCTTTGCGCGTGATCAGCGTGACTTTCGGCACCGTGGCTTCAGCGTAGGCATAGAGCAGCTTCGCACCATGCTTGATGATGCCGCCGTATTCCTGGGCGGTACCGGGCATGAACCCGGGCACGTCCACCAGCGTGAGTATCGGGATGCTGAAGGCGTCGCAGAAACGGACGAAGCGCGCGCCCTTGGTGGAGGAGTTGATATCCAGGCAGCCCGCGAGAACCATGGGCTGGTTGGCCACCACGCCGACCGGCGCACCCTCGAGCCGAATGAAGCCAATGACCATGTTTTTTGCGTAGTCGGGCTGCACCTCGAAGAAGTCGCCCTCGTCGGCAATTTTTGTAATGAGCTCCTTGATGTCGTAGGGTTTCGCCGGGTCGTCGGGGACCAGGGTGTCGAGGGACGTCTCCTCCCGGGTAGCAGGGTCCTCGCAGGGCCAGATCGGGGGCTTGTCCCGATTGCTGGACGGCAGGAAGTTGAAGAACCGGCGGGTGGTCAACAGGGCCTCCACGTCATTTTCGAGGGCGAGATCTGCAACGCCCGACCTGGAGCTGTGGGTGATGGCGCCGCCCAACTGCTCCGCAGTGACCTCCTCGTGAGTCACCGTTTTCACCACATCCGGGCCCGTGACGAACATGTAGGAGCTGTCCTTCACCATGAAGACAAAGTCGGTGATGGCGGGTGAGTACACCGCACCGCCGGCGCACGGTCCCATAATCAGGGAAATCTGCGGCACGACTCCGGAAGCCAGCATGTTTCGCTGGAACACTTCAGCGTAACCGCCGAGCGAAGCCACACCCTCCTGAATGCGGGCACCGCCGGAATCGTTGATGCCGATCAGCGGCGCACCGACCTTCATGGCCTGATCCATGACCTTGCAGATCTTTTCTGCGTGGGCCTCGGACAGCGAACCGCCGAACACCGTAAAGTCCTGGCTGAAGACGAACACCAGTCGGCCATTGATTGTGCCGTAGCCGGTGATCACGCCATCCCCGGTGACCTTCTGTTCCTCCATGCCAAAGTCGGTGCAGCGGTGCTCGACGAACATGTCCCATTCCTCGAAACTGCCGTCGTCGAGGAGGATGGCAAGACGTTCACGGGCGGTCAGCTTGCCCTTGGCGTGCTGGGCATCGATGCGCTGCTGTCCGCCGCCCAGAAGCGCGGCGGCGCGCTTTTCTTCCAGTTGCTGGAGGATATCCTGCATGCGTAACGACCTTTATCCGGAGAGTGCGTAGGGGTCAGGCCGCCTTGCGGCGGTTGCGAATCAGCCGCAGGACCTCGCCCGCAGCCAGCGGAATGTTGGTGCCGGGCCCATAGATGGCAGCGACTCCCGCCGCCTTCAGCATGGCGTGATCCTGGGGTGGGATGACGCCGCCGCAGACGACGAGCACGTCGCCCGCACCCTGGGCGCGCAGGTCGGCAATGAGCTGGGGCACCAGCGTCTTGTGACCCGCGGCCTGCGAGGAAATGCCGACCACGTGCACGTCGTTTTCCACGGCGTGGCGGGCGGCTTCCTCGGGCGTCTGGAACAGTGGGCCGATATCCACATCGAAGCCGATGTCGGCAAAGGCCGTCGCGATAACCTTGGCGCCGCGGTCGTGCCCATCCTGTCCCAGCTTCACAACCAGCAGGCGCGGACGCCGCCCTTCTTCCCGCGCGAAAGCCTCCACAGAGGCCTGTATGGCCGCGAACTGGGCATCGCCGGCGTAGGCCGAGCCATATACCCCACTGATCGAATGGATGACGGCGCGGTGCCTGCCATAGACTTTCTCGAGCGCGTCCGAGATCTCGCCGACCGTGGCGCGGGCGCGGGCAGCGTGGACTGCCAGTTCCAGGAGATTGCCTGTCCTGCTGGCGGCCGCCGCCGTCAGGGCTGCCAGGGCCGCGGCGGAGGCGGCGCCGTCCCGGGTCGACTTTACGACCTGCAGGCGCTGGATCTGCGACTCCCGCACGGCACCGTTATCGATGTCGCGGACTTCAATGTCGGGTTCGTCATCCCGCTGGTACTTGTTGACGCCCACGATCACCTCTTCGCCACGATCGATGCGGGCCTGGCGCAGGGCCGCCGACTGTTCGATGCGCAGCTTGGGCATGCCGGACTCGACAGCCTTGGTCATGCCGCCCAGGGACTCGACTTCGTCGATCAGCTTTCGCGCCTCGGTCGCCAGCGATGCCGTCAGACTTTCTACATAGTAGGAGCCCGCCAGCGGGTCCACGACACGGGCGATACCGGCCTCTTCCTGCAACACGAGCTGCGTGTTGCGGGCAATGTGGGCGGAGAAGGGCGTTGGCAGCGCCAGCGCCTCATCGAAGGAGTTGGTGTGCAGGGACTGGGTGCCACCAAGCACGGCAGCCAGGGCTTCGATCGTGGTGCGGATGATGTTGTTGTAGGGGTCGCGACTGGTCAGGCTGACCCCGGAGGTCTGGCAGTGGGTGCGCAGCATCAGGGACTGGGGATCAGCCGGCGAGAACAGGTCGCGCATTAGCTCGGCCCAGAGCAGGCGAGCAGCGCGCAGCTTGGCCACTTCCATGAACAGGTTCATGCCGATGCCAAAGAAGAAGGACAGGCGCGGGGCGAATTCATCGACCTTAAGCCCGCTCGCGAGCGCCGCCCGGACATACTCGATGCCATCGGCCAGCGTGTATCCCAGTTCCTGAACGCCGGTCGCCCCGGCCTCCTGCATGTGGTAGCCGGAAATGGAAATGGAATTGAACCTGGGCATGTTCCGCGCGGTGTAGCCGATGATGTCCGCGACGATCCGCATGGACGGTTCCGGTGGGTAGATGTAGGTGTTCCGAACCATGAACTCCTTGAGGATGTCGTTCTGCAGTGTGCCGTTCAACATGGCCGCGGCCACACCTTGCTCCTCGGCGGCGACGATGTACATCGCCATCACGGGCAGAACCGCACCGTTCATCGTCATCGAGACCGACATCTTGTCGAGCGGGATCCCCGAGAAGAGCACCTTCATGTCCTCCACGGAATCGATCGCGACGCCGGCCTTGCCAACATCACCGACAACCCGGGGATGATCCGAGTCATAGCCCCGGTGCGTGGGCAGATCAAAGGCCACCGACAGGCCCGTCTGGCCTGCGGCGAGATTCTTGCGATAGAAGGCGTTGGATTCCTCGGCCGTGGAGAAGCCGGCGTACTGCCGGACCGTCCAGGGACGGCCGGCATACATGGTGGCGCGGGGACCGCGCACGTAGGGTGCGAAGCCGGGCAGCGTGTCCAGGTGCGCAAGGCCGACCAGATCTTCCGCCGTGTAGAGCGGCTTTACGGGAATGCCTTCCGGCGTTTGCCAGATGAGGCCGTCGGTATTCGGGGTCTTGAGTTCCCGCGCTGAGAGTTTTTCCCAGTCAGCACGTTTTTGCTTGCTGAATTCCGCCATTCCGATACCTAAGCCGGTCGAGTCGAAAGCGCCTGAGCATGAATCGTCTGATGCTGGATGGCCCTATAAAGGGCCAGCTGGCGCTGCGCTTCCTCGACGTGCAGTCGCTCCACCAGTCGTCCCGAGAGCACCGCGACACCCGCCCCCGCCGCGGCGGCAGATTCCCACGCGGCTATGAGCTCCGCGGCGCTCGCCGCCTCGTCGGACGAGACCCCGAAGGTCTCGTTACAGGCGTCGAGCTGGCCGGGATGAATCAGGGTCTTGCCGTCGAACCCGAGATGCTTGCCCTGCGCGCACTCCGCCCGGAAGCCGCTGGCGTCCGTGAGGTGCGTGTAGACGCCATCAAGTATATCAACACTCGCAGCGCGAGCCGCGAGCACGCAGTGGGCGAGGGCAGGAATCAAGGCTGCGCGGCCGGGTTGCTCGGGAACCCGCAGGGCCCTGCCCAGATCCGCCGTGCCCATGACGATCACCTCAAGGCGCGGCGTGCAACGCGCGATGGCAGCAATATCCAGCACGCCGCGGGGGGTCTCCGCCATGCTCCACAGCCGCAGGCTGGCGGGGGCCGCTGACTGCGCCAGCACGTCGGCGGCTTTCAGCAGGGTGCCCACGCCGTCCACCTTGGACAGCAGAATGCCGTCAACGCCGCTAGTGGCTGCTGCTTCGAGGTCCGCGAGTCCCCACTCGGTGGCGAGCCCGTTGATACGAATCACCACCTCCCGGTGAGCGAAGCGCCGCCCGGCGACGGCGGCCAGGACGGCAGCCCGGGCGGAGCGTTTCCCGGCCGGCAGCACGGCATCTTCCAGGTCGAGGATCAGGCCATCCGCGGGCAGGGTCGCGGCCTTCTCGAGGGCCCGGGCGTTGTTGCCGGGGACATAGAGCAGGGAGCGGCGGGGTCGGGCGGGGTGACTAGGGATCATGGCAAGGCGCGCGGACGCCCGGCCCTCCGCAGGCCGGGTCCGCCTTCCCCGGCTGGATGCCCAGTGACATGGCCGCCGCCGTCAGTTCTTTGGAGCTGACCAGACCCTTCTCACCGAGAGCGGCCAGGGCAGCCCAGGTGACATATTCGGCGCTCACCTCGAACCAGGTCCGCAGGTCCGGCCGGGACTCGCTCAGGCCGTAGCCGTCCGTACCCAGCACAACATACGGGCCGGGCACCCAGCGGGAGATACTGAGGGGCAGGGCCTTCATGTAGTCGCTGGCAGCGACGAAGACACCGGTTTCCTCTGTTAGCAGTTCTTGCACCCACGGGCGGGCCTTTGCACGGCTATTGGCTGAACCCCCCGCCAGCAGGTTGACCCGTTCCACGCGCAGCGCCTCCCGGCAGAGCTCGTTGTAGCTTGTGACACTCCAGACGTCGGCAGAAACGCCGAGATCGTGGAGCAGGGCCTGGGCTCGCAGGACCTCGGTCATGATCGCGCCGCTGCCGAACAGGTGCGCCTTGCGCTCCGGCCTGCTCGCCGGCTGAGCCTTCGAGAACCGGTACATGCCGCGAACGATGCCGTCCGCCGGCGCTTCGCCCATGGGCGGCATGGCGTAGTTCTCGTTGTGGATGGTGATGTAGTAGAAGATGTTCTCCTGCAGCTCATACATCCGCCGGATGCCCTCGCGGACGATCACGGCGAGCTCGTAGGAGAACGCGGGGTCGTAGCTCAGCAGGCTGGGGACCGTGCTGGCAATCACCTGGGAATGACCGTCCTGGTGCTGCAGCCCTTCACCGTTCAGCGTCGTCCGGCCCGAGGTGCCACCCAGCAGGAAGCCCCGGCACAGCATGTCGCCGCAGCTCCAGATCATGTCGCCGACGCGCTGGAAGCCGAAGATCGAATAGAAGACGTAGAACGGAATCGTCGGCACACCGTGGACTGCGTAGGCCGTGCCGGCAGCCATGAACGAGGCCATGGCGCCTGCCTCGCAGATCCCTTCCTGCAGGATCTGGCCGTCTGTGGCTTCCCGGTAGGGCATCAGCGTGGAGCTGTCCACGGGCCGGTATTTCTGTCCTTCCGACGAGTAGATGCCCGCCTTGCGGAACAGGGCTTCCATGCCAAAGGTGCGGGCTTCGTCCGGGACGATGGGGACGATGTAGCGGCCCACACCGGAATGGTCCAGCAGCTTCGACAGCATGCGGACGAAGGCCATCGTCGTGGAGAGAGCCCGCTCCCCGGAACCGGCGAGCTGTTCCTGAAAGAGCGTGAGATCCGGCGCCGGCAATGGCGGGCAGTTGACTGTCCGCTGTGGCCAGCAACCGCCAAGCGCTGTCCGGTGCGCCATCAGGTAGCGGAGTTCCTCGCTGTCTGGCGCGGGCCGGTAGAAGTCCGCGCGCGCAACAGCTTCGTCGGAGAGGGGAATCCCCAAGCGCCGCGCCGATTCCAGCCGTTCTTCGCCACTCAGGTTCTTCTTCTGGTGGACGACGTTTGAGCCCTCGTAGCCCTGCATGCCGTAGCCCTTGATCGTCTTGATCAGGATGGCCGTTGGGCGGCCGTCGCTCTCGATCGCGCGCTGAAAGGCGGCAAAGATCTTGCGATGATCGTGGCCACCACGCTTGATGCCGCGAATTTCCTCATCGGACAGATGTCGCATGATGTCGGCCAGGCGCCCATCCGAGCCGTTCCAGTGGGCCCGGACCTCCGGGCCGCTGGAGACGGAGTACATCTGGTAATCGCCGTCGACCGCGCGTTCCATGCGTGCCTGAAGAACGCCTTCATGGTCAATGGCGAATAGCGTGTCCCACTCGCCGCTCCAGATGACCTTGAGCACATTCCAGCCGGCACCGCGAAAGCTGCGTTCCAGTTCCTGGATGATCTTCCCGTTGCCGCGAACCGGGCCGTCAAGGCGCTGCAGGTTACAGTTAACCACCAGGATCAGGTTGTCCAGCTGCTCCCGGGCCGCGATGTTGATCGTGCCGAGCACTTCCGGCTCGTCGGACTCACCGTCGCCGATGAAGTTCCAGATCTTGCCGCCATTCCTCGGCTTCAGGCCCCGGCTTTCCAGGTACTTGGCAAAGCGGGCCTGGTAGATGCAACTGGGAGTCGACAGGCCCATCGACGCGCAGGGGGACACCCAGAAGTCGGGCATGTTGCGGGGATGCGGGTAGGAAGACAGACCGCCCGCCGGCTGCAATTCCCGGCGGAAGTTCTGCAGCTGCTCCGCGGACAACCGGCCCTCGAGGAACGCGCGCGCGTAGATACCCGGGGAGCAGTGGGCCTGAATACTGATCAGATCCCCGCCATAGTCCGGCCCCCTGTTCCGGAAGAAATGGTTCAGCCCCACCTCGAGCATGGTCGCACCTGACGCGTAGGTGCCGATGTGGCCGCCAACACCCGTGCCGCTGTCGTAACCACGCAGCACCATCGCCATGGCGTTCCAGCGGTTGATGTTCTCGATGCGCTGCTCGAGCTCGATAGTGCCGGGATAGGCCGGCTGCTGCTCCAGGGGAATGGTATTGCGGTAGGGGGTGTTGAGCGTCGCGTCCTCGACGATCACGTTGGCATCCGTCAGGTAGTCGCGCACGGCCCGGAACAGGGCCTTCGCCCGTTCGGGACCTTCAGTCCGCAATACGGAGTCGATGGACTCCATCCACTCCCGGAGTTCATCGTCGCTCCGCTCCAGATCTGAACGTCGGACGGCCATGCCTGCTCGCTCCCTGCGGGCGGCCACCACGCCGTCCGCCAAACGGTCAGAGGATAACCCGATTCTCCAAACCCTTGTGCGTACACGTCATTGTTTATGTCCAGCGCGGTATGTTTCGCAGGCGTCCAGCGGCATGAGTGTCCACCCGATGAATGATGATGCACGGACACCGGACCTTCCGGAGAGTGGTGTCGATCGCCGCACGGCATTCAAGATGATGGTGGTGCTCGGCGGACTCGCCAACCTGCTGCCGGGCGATGCTGCCACCGTAGCCAGCCCCACCCAGCTGTGGACCGAGATCGACGCTGTCCTGAAGAAAACGGAAGAGATCTGGAACAGTCAGCACTTCTTCCGGCTCAAGGAGGTCTGGGACGCGGACGATCCGGAGCCCTGGTATGTGCCAGAGGAGATCGGGACGCCATTCAGGTCCTGGCCGGAGATCGAGAAGTACTGGGCCCCCAGCCGGCGCGTGCTCCGAGCCTTCCGCTGGAAGTTCTCGAATCTCCACGTGAAGTCCATGGCGCCCGACCTCACGCTCGCGCTGTTCGATCACTTCTACGAAATCGACCTGGCCATCGGTCCGCCCACGCCGCCCACGGCGGGTTTTGATCGCTGCCTGACCATCTTCCGGAAGAAGCCGGATGGCTGGAAGCACATCCTGTACGCCCAGTGTCCGCTCGGGCCTGATACCTATCTCAAGACACTGAGGCAAAAGATCGTGGAGCCAGACTTCAAGGCCTTCAGTGATCAGGCCGATGCGCAGTACAAGGAACGCCACGGTGCGGATCCCTCAGGCAAGCCGCGGCCGTGAGCGACCCGGAAGAAATGTTGGCCCGTGCAACGGCCCGGCGCCGGCTGCTCCGGTTCCTGCTGCAGTCGCCCCTCCTGGCCACTCCTGCCGTGCTGGGGCCGGGCTTGTTGGTTCCGGCCAGGGTGCTGGGCCGCCCGGAATTTGCCGTCCCCGAGACACTCGACCAGGTGCTGGACGTCTTCCAGATGCAGCGCGCTGCACAGAAGGTGCTCGATCTCGAGACCTGGCACTTCATCGTCAATGGTGCGGACGACCTGCGCACCCTGGAGGCCAATCGTGCGGCCTTCGACGACTGGCAGATGCGCGTGCGCCGTCTCGTTGATGTCAGCCGTATCGACACGAACGTGGAACTCCTTGGCCAGAAGTTGTCCTCGCCCATTTTGCTGGCGCCCGTTGGTGCCCAGCAGACGATTCACGCGGATGGTGAACTGGCAACGATGCGGGCGGCGTCGGAGCGTGGCCACCTGATGATTGCCTCGACGGTGACCAGCAGCAGCATCGGCGAGATCCGTGCTGCGGGGACTTCGCCCTTGTGGTTCCAGCTCTACGCGTCACCGGATCAGGGCCTGATGCGGCACCTGCTGGCGGCGGCCGAGGCAGCCGGCTGCCTGGCCGTGGCGCTGACCGTGGACTCGCCAACCCGGGGCAATCGGGAAGGGGAGCGGTGGTTTGCCCGAAATTCGGCCCGCAAAAGCCCGCCAAGGATGGGCAACTTCGAGGGCTACAAGGGACCACCCCGCATCGGCGACCCGGCCCTCACCTGGGCCGCCGTGGATTGGTTGCGGGCCAACACCCGCCTGCCGATCCTGCTCAAGGGCATCGTGACCCGGGAGGACGCGGAACTCGCGGTGCGCGGGCGCGTGGACGGGCTCATCGTGTCCAATCATGGCGGGCGGCAGGAAGAGAGCGGGAGAGGCACCCTCGAGTGCTTGCCTGAAGTGGTCGCCGCAGTGGCTGGCCGCATGCCCGTGCTCATCGACGGCGGGTTCCGGCGCGGCACCGACATCTTCAAGGCGCTGGCACTCGGCGCCAGTGCGGTCTGTGTGGGTCGGCCCTACCTGTTCGGACTCGGGGCCTACGGCGAGAAGGGCGTGGCCAGGGTCCTGGCCATCCTCGATAGCGAACTTCAGCGCAGCATGCAGTTCGCCGGGACGATCAGCCTCGCCGCCATCAAGCCGGCCTACCTGCAGCGCCGCCCGGAATAAGAATGGTGTCCCGGGCCTCCCGGTCGGGGAGTGGGGAAGGGTAATCCCGGTTGAAGTGCAGGCCGCGGCTTTCCTGCCGAGACTGGGCGCTCAGGATGGTCAACTCCGCGACCAGCGCGAGATTGCGCAGTTCGATGAGGTCGTTGGTCACGCGGAAGTGGCTGTAGAACTCGGTAATCTCCTCGTGCAGCAGGTCCACCCGGTGCCGCGCGCGGGCCAGCCGTTTGTTGGTCCTGACAATGCCCACGTAGTCCCACATGAAGCGCCGCAACTCTTCCCAGTTGTGGGACACGATCACCTGCTCGTCCGTATCGGTCACCCGGCTTTCATCCCAGGCGATGAGGTTGGTCACGATTGGCGGCGCCGAGGCGAGTTCCCCGACGATGTGCTCGGAGGCGGCTGCCCCGAACACCACGCACTCCAGCAGCGAATTGCTGGCCAGCCGGTTAGCCCCGTGCAGGCCGGTCCAGGTGCACTCCCCGACCGCATAAAGGCTGGCGAGGTCGGTGGCTGCCGTGAGATCGGTCACGATGCCGCCGCAGCTGTAGTGGGCTGCCGGCACGACGGGAATCGGGTCGCGCGTGATGTCGATACCGAAAGTCTTCAGCCGCTGGGCGATGTTCGGGAAGTGGTGGAGAATTTCAGCCGCTGGCTTGTGGCTGATGTCGAGGTACACGCAGTCAAAGCCACCACGCTTCATCTCGGCGTCGATTGCGCGGGCGACGATGTCCCGAGGGGCGAGTTCGGCCCGCGGATCATGCGCGTCCATGAAACGCCGGCCGTCCGGCAGCCGCAGCACGCCGCCCTCGCCGCGCACAGCCTCCGAGATCAGCACGGATTTCGCCAGCGGGTGGAAGAGACAGGTGGGGTGGAACTGCACGAATTCCATATTGGCCACCCGGCAGCCGGCCCGCCAGGCCATCGCAATGCCGTCGCCGGTGGAGGTGTCGGGGTTGGTCGTGTAGAGATAGATCTTCGACGCGCCGCCCGTGGCGAGCACGATGGCCCGGGCAGCGATGGTTTCCACGCGCCCCGTCGTCCGGTTCAGGGCGTAGACCCCGACGCACCGGTTAGGCCCCGCAATCCTTTGTTTCCAGGTCGTGATCAGGTCGATGCCGATCCGGTCATCCAGCAACTGGATGCGGCTGTGTTCCGCCACCCGTGCTTCCAGGCTCGCAATAATCGCCTTGCCGGTGGCGTCGGCGGCGTGGACGATCCGCCGTCGGGAGTGCCCGCCCTCCCGGGTCAGATGGATCGAGTCGGATTTGTCCTTGTCACCGGTGGTGAACTCGACGCCCTGGCTCTGTAGCCAGCGAATGGCGCCCGGGGCCTGACCGACGACGAAGTCGACCGTCGCGGGTCGGCAGAGGCCAGCCCCGGCCACCAGCGTGTCGGCGGCGTGCTGGGCGGGCGAGTCTCCCGCGTCCATGGCGGCGGCGATGCCGCCCTGAGCCCAGGCGCTGGAGCTTTCACCGGAGGGTTTCTTGCGCAGGACGGCGACGGTCTGTCCTGCGTCCGCAAGGCGCAGGGCCGCCGAGAGACCGGCCAGGCCACCGCCCAGCACGACGACGTCGAAGGCAGCGGAGGGCGTCACGTGCTTCGAACCGGTGGTGTCTATCAGTCGCGGGCGGCGCCGCGGCCCACGGCCAGCATGCGTTCGAGGGACTGTCGCGCCCGCCGGGCGACTTCGGGGGGCACGTCGATGGCCGGCTGCAGGGTCTGGAGGGAGCGGAGAATCTTCGGCAGCGTGATCCGTTGCATGTGCGGGCACAGGTTGCAGGGCTGGATGAACTCCACCTCCGGAAACTCCACCGCCACATTACCCGCCATGGAGCACTCGGTGATCATCGCCACCTGCCTGGGGCGAAGTTTGCCCACGTGCTCGATCATGGCCGAGGTGGAGCCCACGTAGTCAGCTTCGGCGAGGACGTCCGGCGGACACTCCGGATGGGCCATCACATGGATCCCGGGGTGCATGCCACGGAACTCCCGCAACTCCGGCCCCGTGAAGCGCTCGTGGACCTCGCAGGCGCCTGGCCAGAGGATGAGCTTGACGTGGGTCTTGCCGGCGACGTACTTCCCCAGGAACTGGTCGGGAATGAAGATGACTTCCTTCGCGCCCAGCGACTCGACCACCTGGACCGCGTTGGCTGACGTACAGCAGACGTCTGATTCGGCCTTGACGTCGGCTGACGTATTCACATAGGTCACCACGGGCACGCCCGGGTGTTGCTGACGGAGGGCCCGCACATCGGCGGCCGTGATCGACGACGCCAGCGAGCAGCCAGCCTTCAGGTCGGGCAGCAGCACGGTCTTGCCGGGACTCAGGATTTTCGCGGTTTCCGCCATGAAGTGCACGCCACACATGACGATGGTCCCGGCGTCCGTGCGCTCGCCGAACTGGGCAAGTCCCAGGGAGTCTCCCGAGTAGTCGGCGACCCCGTGGAAGATTTCCGGGGTCATGTAGTTGTGCACCAGGATGATGGCCCTGCGCTCCCCCTTCAGGTGGTTGATCGCCGAGATGAGCGGGGCGTGCACCGGCCACTCGACATCGGGAATGACATGCCGCACCCGCTGATAGAGGTCGCGGGTTTCCCGCTCGATCTCGGGGGTGAAGGCCAGGGCCTCGGTCGGGGAGTGCATACGTGGCTGGGTTCGCGAAACGGGGGTGGAAGTATAAAGCAGGCCGCCGGCCGGCTGGCCCCCGCTTGGCCACCGTTTCTGGGAGCGCGGTCACGCCAGAAGGGCGGAAAAACCACCAGACTTTCAGTTGGTTAAATGGTGGGCGAAGGCGTGGTCTTGGGGATGGAAGCCGCCAGCGCAAAGCAGCAGGTGCTCGTTGACTACGCCGCGCTGCTGCGGGCCTTCTTGCCGCAGGTCCGCGGCTTGCACTGCTATGGACTAAACGGGCTCAGCATCTGGAGTGAAGAGCCGAGTCCACCGGTCTGCCTCAACTCAAAATACCGCGCGGTGCTGGCTGCACTCCTGACCGGGACCAGTGCGAGCCCGGCACGGGTCGAACTGGACGGCGCCGTGGCCTACCTGGTGGCCCTGCGGAACGAGAAGGGCAGGCCTCTCGGGGCGCTAGCGATACTGCTGCCCGCCGCTGCAGCCACATGGACGGCGGAAGCCTGCGCCGAACTCGTCCTGCCCGCCAGTCGCACCCTCGAACGTGAGCTGA
Organism: uncultured Chromatiaceae bacterium; assembly: GCA_964391025.1. Taxonomy (GTDB): domain Bacteria; phylum Pseudomonadota; class Gammaproteobacteria; order Steroidobacterales; genus SHZI01. The sequence goes on along the minus strand of CAYMKJ010000128.1, from coordinate 3,949 downwards.
GCCTCCGGGTCCGGTTGCTCGAGGGCTACCGGAAACTGAGTGTGCAGGCTGCCGAAGAACGCCTGTTGCACGAAGTGGAGAGCACCGTGCAGGGGCCGCCCGATTGCCAGGCCATGCTGGGCCGCATCCTCGGCCTGTGTCGCCAACACCTGCAGATCCAGACCGCCGCGTTGCTCATCCCTGGCAAGAACATCGCTCTGGTGCAGGGCGAAGGATTCTCCCGGGTCGAACTCGAGATGTTGGTCGAAACTCACGACGAGGCCCCGGACATTGAGAACAACGAAATGTGCACGGCACGAATCAGGGGCGCAGATCGCGCGCCCGTCGGCGTGCTGGTCCTGGCCGGCTGGAAGGGAACTGAATTCAGTCTCCGCCGTCGATCCCGGGTGGGACGTTACGTGGTCACGCATATCGAGTCCGTCCTTGAGCGGGCTTACGACGGCCTGACTGGACTCAGGGCCTGGCCGGCCTTCGAGAAGCTCATGATTACCGCAGTGGCGGTCGGTGCCGGGCAGCCGCCGGTGTTCATGTACTTCGATATCGATCGCTTGCATGTGGCCAACGACACGCTGGGTCGCGACGCAGGCGACCAGGTGCTGGCCAGCTTTGCCGGGATCCTGGTGGAAGAGCTTAAGGGCCACACCAGCACCCGGATCGCCAGCGACCGCTTCGCCGCACTCCTGACGGACACGGACCTGGAGGGTGCCCGCCAGCTTGGCGAGCGGATTGCAGCCCGGTTCCGCCGCCTGGAGTTCGGGCACGGGGATCGGAGCTTTCGGCCCACCGTCAGCATCGGCATAGGCAGCGGGACCGGGGATTCGCCGTCGGTGGCGGATGGTGAAATGTCGGTGGACGGCGGTGCTCTGGCGACCGCCCAGGTCGCGTGTTCGGCGGCCAAGGATCGGGGTCGGGACCGGGTGGAGGTCTACCAGAGCGCGGACCTGTCCATCGTCCAGCGAGTCAATGACATTCAGCTGGTCGGCCACATCCGCAACGCCATCGATCGCGGGCGGCTGGCCCTGATGGGGCAGCCCATCATTGCGGTAAGGCCTGGTGCCGGATCGAGCGGCCATCCCTATTTTGAGGTGCTCGTCCGACTGCTGGACGACGACGACCGGCAGATATTGCCCGCGGAATTCCTGTCGGCCGCGGAGCGTTACCAGCTGATGGAAGACCTGGATCGCTGGGTCGTGGCCAATACGCTTGAGGTCCTGGGGCGCAACGCAGCGACGCTCACGGCGTCCGGGGCGCGGTTTGCCATCAACCTCTCCGGCCAGAGCCTGGGTAGCGAAGCCTTCCTCGGCTTCGTGCAGCAGCAACTCGAGCGCAGTGCTGTACCCCCGGGGATGGTGTGCTTCGAGATCACCGAAACAGTGGCCGTCGCCAATCTGCAACGTGCCCAGACCTTCATGCATACCTTGCGCCGCGCCGGCTGCCGTTTCTCCCTCGATGATTTTGGCACGGGCCTCAGTTCATTCGCGTACCTGAAACTCTTTCCCGTCGATACCCTCAAGATCGACGGCAGCTTTGTCCGGGATCTGCCGACGAATGTGGTCTCCCAGTCCGTGGTGGCGGCTATCTCCGAAGTGGCACGGGTGATGCGGCTGGATACGGTGGCCGAGTTTGTCGAGGACCAGGCCACCCTGGACCTGCTTGGCCAGCTGGGCATTACCTGGGCACAGGGCTACCTGCTGGGTGAGCCAACTCCGCTGGCGGATCGCATTGGCACCCTGCTGGCGACGCACGCCGGTGCCGATCTGATCCGACCTGCGGAGAACCAGCGAGGCTAAGTCTGGCGACGGGGGTTATCCCGATGGATAATCCGGCCTGTCTCCGCCATCGGTCACTCGGACATGCACCGCAGTCTGCTGGTAACCCTCATGCTCGGCAGCCTGTTGAGCGGGAGCAGCGCTGCTGAAGCCGTTCCGACGCGCGACCAACTCGTCGCCGCGGATTACCAGAAGGGCCGCACGGCCTTTCTTCAACGTTGCAGCGCCTGCCACACGCTGGCCGAAGGGGGCAGCAATCTCGTCGGTCCCAATCTGTGGGGCCTGATCGGGCGCAAGGCAGGCACCAGCCCGGGGTTTGCTTCATCGGCGGCCCTCAGTACCGCCGGCTTCCAGTGGGACGTGGCGCACGTCTGGGAGTTCATGGCCGGTCCCGAGAGGCTGATTCCCGGCACACGGATGCTGATTCCCGAACCAGTGCCCGCAGCAGAGCGTACGGCGCTGCTGTCCTTCATGCTGCTGGAAACCGGAGCTGCCGACTGGCCCAAGCCCGCGGCAGCGATGGTCGGGGAGAAGATCGACCGCACCAGGCCGCTGTCCGAGCGTTACCCGAGTTTCTTCCACCACCTCATGACCAACACCACCCGCTACCGGATGGAGACGCCGACCGGTGAAGTCCGCTTTGACACCTACTTCAATGCCGACGGCTCGGTCTCGTCCAGCGAAAAGTCCATTCGCGGCTTCTGGAACACGGTAGAGCGGAAGGGCATGGAGTTCTTCTGCTACGCCCTCGACGGGATACCCGGCAAGCCCTCACAGCTGGTCGAGTGCTTCCCGATCGCCGCAATGGCGATACCGCGTTTCGCCGACCCGCTCTGGACATCCAGGCCCACGGAGGGCGTGACGTTGCACGGCGGGATCCTGGCCGGGCGGCCGTAGGCGGTCCTGCGCGGCCCTACGCGGCCCTATGCGGAGAGCGCCGGCAGGACGACCGGTGCTGCCTGCCGGACGGCGACGATGCGCTGCCGCACGGCGGGGCGGGGTGACTCCTCGATACCGTGTTCGTAGGCGACGACCTGGAGCGAAGCACCCAGCGCTGCCGTAAGCTCGCCTGGCGCCAGCAGAAAGTCCGGGTTCCGTGGTCGCCCGAGGCGCTCGTTACCCGCGGCAAAGGTCTCCATGAGCAGGACGCCCCCGGGTCGCAACGTGCCGGGCAGCGCGGCGAAATGGGCCCGGTGCAAGTAGTTGGTGATGATGATCCCGGCGAAACTCCCCGGCTCGAAGGGCCACCGTGCGGTTTCCAGGTCCATCTGCAGGACCTCGATGCCGGGCTGATTGGCCAGATCGCTGATCCCGCGGGTGTCGATGTCGGCCGCGGTCACCGGGTGCCCGCGACGGGCGAAGAAGCGCGTGTGCCGCCCGTCCCCGCAGGCGATGTCGAGCACCGGCCCGCCGGCCGGAATGAGTCCGGCAAAGCGCAGGATCCAGGCCGAAGACTCGGTAACCGGGACGCTCGGGCGATCGAAACTCGGCATGGACGCCGGTTCTATCTGGATCCACGCGGCAAAGAAAGACCCCACCAGGCGCAAGGCCGGGTCAGGTCACCGAGCAGTCGGGCTCCCGGCCGTCGGCGTGGCGATTGGCGAGCACGGGCTGGCCCAGGGCGGAGACCAGGACCACCTGGGCATCCGCGCTGTTGCCATTGGCGCAGAACGTGAAATCCCCGCCCCCCTCCGCGCCATCGGGCGCTGCAACCCGGCCGGTCGACTCGTAGCCGAAGGCCGTAGCGAAGGCCTCGGAGTGAATCCGGAGGCCCCCCAGGGCCGGCGTGGCGCCCAGCACGGGTTCGTCGGCACCCGCCAGGTAGTCCCCGTTGCTGTCCAGGAACCGGATCCAGCCCGACTCCCAGGCCACTTGGGCGCAGGTCTGGCCGTCCTCGCTGGGACAGACCACGATCGGGGCATTGCGGGTGATGGCTTCGCTCCGGGCGATGTGGAGTGTGGCGACCAGTTCGTTGATGGCGTTCGCCCGCAGATTGCTCCGGGTAACGCTGTCGAGACTCGGGACCACCAGGGACAGGCTGACGCCGAAAATCCCCAGCGTGGTGAGCACTTCAGCGAGCGTGAAGCCCCGCTGGCCACCCGGGCCGGGGTGGGCCGGGCCTGGGTGGGCCGGGCCTGGGTGGGAAGGTGAAATTTGCATGGCGCACCAATCCGCAGTGG
>CAYMKJ010000127.1:0-4582 GCA_964391025.1 uncultured Chromatiaceae bacterium | reverse complement strand
ACGCCGGCCAGCACCTCGGGCGCCCACAGGCCGGCCAGGATCTTGAGCGTCGATACGTCGAGATTGCGATAGTGAAAGAAGGCCTCGAGGGCCGGCATCTCCCGCGCAAGGAACCGCCGGTCCTGGCAGATGCTGTTCCCGCACATCGGTGACGCCTTCGCAGCCAGGTGCGGTGCCAGAAAGACCAGCGTCTGTCGCTCCGCCTCGGCCGCGGTCACCTGACTTAGGCGCACCCGCTCGATGAGACCGGACTTGCCATGCTGGCGGGTGTTCCATTCGTCCATCTGGCTGAGGACCTCCGGGGTCTGGTGGATGGCGAGCACTGGTCCCTCCGCGATAACGGTCAGGTCCCCATCCGTCAGGACGGTCGCAATCTCGATGATAGAATCCCGCTGCGTGTCGAGCCCGGTCATTTCCAGATCGATCCAGATCAGCCGCTCTGCCTGCGAACTCATGCCCTGCGCCCCCAGAAATACACCTAGCGATACACCGCGCCCCGGATGAAGCTCACCCCAGACGGCGCGGCGGATTCTAGCAAACCTGCTTTGGTGGTCGCCGCGCACGGCCGCCGCGGCATTCTGGCGCAAGCCGACGGGACCCGGCTGCCCTTCATGATCAAGGGTCGGCACCTCCGGGCCATCTGCGGCGATCGCGTGTCCTTCGAGGCGAGCACCGCTGGCGAGCCCGTTCTGGTCACACGAATCGCGCCCCGGGACAACGAGCTCCAGCGGTTGTCCGGGCGTGGTGGCCGGCCCGAGACGATTGCCGCCAATGTCACGCATCTGATCGTGGTCATGGCTGCGTTGCCGGCGCCGGACTTGTACCTGACCGACCGCTACCTCTGCGCAGCACGACTGATGGGGACGACGAGTGCCATCGCGTGGAACAAGGCGGATCTGGCCGGTGTGCCGGCCGCCGAACTGGCCGGGTACGAGGCGCTGGGCTGCCCCGTCTGGCCCGTGTCAGCGGTTACCGGCGCCGGCATCGCCACGCTGCGCGCCTGGATTGGCTCAGGGACCGCCATTCTTGTCGGGCAATCGGGCGTCGGCAAATCGTCGCTCCTGAACGCTCTGGTCCCCGGTGCGACGGTAATCACGGCGGCGATTTCGCTCTCCAGTGACGAGGGCCGCCACACGACAACCGCATCCGTCCTGCATCCTCTGCCCGGCGGCGGTTGTCTGCTCGACACGCCCGGCGTCCGCGACTTCGTGCCGGCCATCCCGGAACGCACGGCCATCAGTCGAGGTTTCATCGAGATCGAGGAGTACGGCCGTCAGTGCCGGTTCACCGACTGCAGTCACCTGCGGGAAAACCATTGCGCCGTGCAGGAGGCAGTGAATGACAGACGCATCGATCCACGCCGCTATGAGAGTTACCGGCGGCTCATGAACCTGGTCCGGCAGTCCGATTGCCGTCGCTAGCAAATGGTCTACAATCCCTGTAGCGCTCACGGGCTGGCAAACCAAAAAGACAAGTGGCCATCTGGCCAGAGGTCTCAGCATGATTCCCGGCACAATGAAATCCTTCGCAGCCGCACTTCTGGGGCTCTGTCTCGCGCTCCCCGTGCAGGCCTTGCCGCCGCCGGATCTTCCTCCCGGACTCGCGCGCGCGGCGGAAGTGCAGCAGCGCAACGAACTCGGGATATTCGCCCGCGAGGGCGTGGTCGGCATGGGACTGGCGGAGAATGCCGCCGGTAAGTCCGTGATCCGGATCTTGACCTCACGGCGCGGGATATCGGGCTTGCCGGTCCGGCTGGAAGGCGAGGACGTCGAGGTCGTCGTCACGGGACGCTTCATTGCCGGTGAACTCGCTGCACAAAGTGACCCCAGTTCTCCGACAGAGCGCTGGCCGCGGCCAGTGCCCATAGGGGTTTCCGTAGGGCACCAGGACGTGACTGCGGGTACCCTCGGCTGCCTGGTCTACCAGTCCGGCGGTTGCCACGTGACGGAGTTCATCCTGAGCAACAATCACATCCTGGCAAACAGCAACCTCGGCGCCGATCTGAATCCGATAGTACAACCAGGGCCCTACGATGGCGGGACACTGCCAAACGACGGGATTGCGGCCCTTGCCCAGTATGAGCCGATCATCTTCTCGACCAGTGCCAACAATGTCATGGATGCTGCGATCGCGTTTAGCTCGTCCGAAGCCGTCAGGTCCGAGACTCCTCCGGATGGTTATGGAAGTATCCGCACAACGGCGCTGAGTGCAACGCTCAATTTGCCGGTCCAGAAGTACGGCCGCACCAGCCGCGTTACGACCGGGCTTGTGACCATGCTCAACGCGACTGTCCTCGTTGATTACGGCAGTGGCACTGCCCGGTTCGTGCAACAGATCATCATTACCGGGGACAACAATTCCCCGTTTACCCTGGGGGGGGACTCCGGCTCCCTGGTCGTCGCCGCGACCGGCGCGAATGCGCGCCGGCCGGTCGGTCTGGCCTTCGCCAGCGGTGGCAACCTGTCGGTGGCCAATCCGATCGGGCCGATTCTCAGCCGCTTCGGTGTCCAGGTTTCCGGGGTGCCCTAGACGTGCAGGCGGCGGGCCCGCTCGGTGACGTGATTGCGCGCCATGCCCCCCATTTTCTTTCCCTGCACGGCGTGGTCGGTTTCGGCGAGGGGCAACGCGGAGGGTGCCCCTGCCTCATCGTATTGGTGGCCTGCCCGGATGGGGACCTGCCGCAGCTGCCGGCCACGCTGGAAGGCTATCCGGTCTGCATCGAGAGGACCAGGCGTCTGCAGGCGCAAGACCCGGGCTGATCGTGGGGCCTGTCGGCGTGATGGCCGCTAGTCGGCCGGCAGGGGCGTCCGCGCCGTAATGGCATGCGACAGGGTGCCTGCATCCACGTATTCCAGTTCCCCGCCCATCGGCACGCCATGGGCAATGCGCGTGGCGATGATCCGGTGCTCCCGGGCCAGGCTGGCCAGGTAGCCCGACGTCGCCTCCCCTTCCACCGTGGCACTCGTGGCCAGGATGATCTCGCGGGTGAGGCCGTCACCCATCTGGGCCTCAAGGACGGGCACCCCCAGCTGATCCGGACCGATGCCGTCGAGTGGCGACAGCCGGCCCATGAGCACGAAGTACCGCCCGCGGTAGACGCCGGATTCCTCGATGGCAATGACGTCGGCCGGCGTCTCCACGACGCACACGAGGCCTGCATCGCGCCGGGAATCGCTGCAAATGGTGCAGAGTTCCGTCTCCGCAAACATCCGGCAGCGGGCACACAGCCCGATCCGCTCCAGAGCGGAGGCCAGGCTCGTAATGAGCCTTTGTGCGCCTTCCCGATTACGCTCCAGCAGATGAAACGCCATGCGCTGGGCTGACTTCGGGCCCACGCCCGGCAGGCAACGGAGTGCCGCCAGCAGATCCTGCATGAGCGGAGTAAAGGCCATGTCAGTCTGCCTGCTTCAAAAAGGCAGCTTCAGCCCGGGTGGCAGACCGAGACCGGCCGTCATGCCGCCCAGCTTGTCCTGCACCGTCCGCTCGACCTTCCGCAGGGTGTCGTTCAGAGCGGCAACGAGGACGTCCTCGAGTATTTCCCGGTCATCACCGAGCAGTGACGGATCGATCGTCAATTGGCGCACCTCGTGCTTGCAGGTCATCCGGATCTGCACCAGGCCACCGGCCGCTTCGCCCGCGACCTCGAGCCCAGCCAGTTCTTCCTGGGCCTGCTGCATCTGGGCCTGCATTTTCTGGGCCTGCTTCATCAAGCTGCCGAGATCGGGTTTCATGGACCACTCACTTTCGGGGTAGCGGATTCGGGCTCTTGCGGATCGACTCGGGAATGACCTCCGCACCAAACAGCTCGGTCATCTGCCGCACGTTGCTGTCTGCGGCAATGCGCTCGCGCGCCTGACGCAAGTCGGCGTCGTCGGTCTGGGTCAGCCGGGCAGCCGGCGTGTCCTGCGGCACCTCGGCAATGGCATACAGCACCTTGACCGTGCTGCCCAGGCGCTCCTGAAGCGCCACCGTGAGCCGGCCGCGCAGATTGTCGGTCAGCAGATGCCCATTGCGCTTGTCGAGCGTCAGCCGGATATCAAACGGAGACTGGCTCACGAGGGCACAGTGAGCGGCCAGCTGGCGTGCGGCCCCGTCGATGTTCAGGGTGCCAACGAACGCGGACCAGTCGCCAATGTCTGTTACCCCGACCGGAGTGCTCGCCGCCGGCATGGATGCCGAGGGCCGCGATGCCGGCGGCCTGGATGCTGCCGGACGAGCCACCGCAGCGCCACCACCCGCGGGCACCGCCGCCGGGTGCCGCTCCGGGTGAAAGGCCACCATGCGCAACAGCGCCATCTCGAATCCGGTCCGGGGATCCGGTGCCAGGGCGAGATCCCGGCGGCCCATGACTGCGATCTGGTACATCAGCTGCACGGTCTCCGGGGCCATCTGACCGGCCAGACGGAGCAGCAACGCGACCTCATCCTCGGTGCTGGCTTCAGTTTCCAGCGCCTTCGCACCGGCCATCTGCACGACCGCGATCTGCTGCAGGAGGGTGGCGAGGCCGGCGAGTACATCGCCGTAGTCCGGTGCCAGCTCATCCAGCTGCCGCACCTGGGCGAGCAGCACTGGCGCGTCGGCT
>CAYMKJ010000126.1:0-6278 GCA_964391025.1 uncultured Chromatiaceae bacterium | reverse complement strand
TTCGGCGCCGGCCCGGCGGCGACGACCGCGGCCCACCGGATCCTTTACGACCAGGCCACCGGCGCGCTCTACTACGACAAGGACGGCACCGGAGCCACGGCACCGGTGCGCTTTGCCACACTCACCACCAAGCCCACGCTGACCAACGCGGACTTCGTGGTGCAGTAGCTGCGGGTGAAGGTCCTCACCCCGGGGCGTACGGGTGAGTGAGGCGCTAACCCACCCGGGTGAGGCCTCCTCGCATCAATGGGGGGCGCTGCACCCCTACTGCACCCGGCCGAATCGGGTGCGTTGTCTCAGGTTTCGGGTCTCTTGGCTGGAAGCCTTACGCTGTAAGGGTTTCAGAGTGGTGCCGGGAGAGGGACTTGAACCCACACGATGTCACCACCAACGGATTTTGAGTCCGCCGCGTCTACCAGTTCCGCCATCCCGGCGCGGGTCGCCAGTGTACACGAGGCGAATCTGATCCTAGGATGCGCCGGCCATGATGCCGGCCGATTTACATTTCGATCTCCCGCCTGAGCTGATTGCCCAGCAGGCCCTGCCGGAACGCACGGCCAGCCGTCTGCTGCACGTGGGGCCTGCGTTCAGCGACCTGCACTTCCGGGACCTGCCCCAGCTACTCCGCCCCGGGGACCTGCTCATCGCCAACGACAGCCGCGTGCTCCCGGCCCGGCTATTCGGGCAGAAGGCGACCGGCGGCAAGGTCGAGTTGCTGCTTGAGCGCGTGCTCAGCGAAACCGAAGCGCTGGTGCAGCTCCGTTCGAGCCACGCGCCCAGGCCGGGGGCCATGCTCAGTTTCGGCCCGGACGTGACCGCTGAGGTCATCGGGCGCCGCGCTGAGTTCTTCGGGCTCCGGTTCTCCCAACCGGTGCTGCTGATACTGAATCAGCTGGGCCACGTCCCGCTGCCACCCTACATTCGCCGGGACGATGAGCCGGGTGACCGGCACCGTTACCAGACGGTGTTTGCCCGGGAGCAGGGCTCCGTGGCGGCCCCCACTGCTGGTCTCCACTTCGACGACCGTCTGCTCGCGGTACTTTCGGCCCAGGGCGTGGAGTTTCGGACTCTGACACTCCATGTTGGTGCGGGCACCTTTGCGCCGCTTCGTTCGCAGCAGCTCAAGACCGGGCGGCTGCACGCGGAGCGGCTCGAAGTCTCTGCGGAGCTTTGCGCGGCGGTCGCCGCGTGCCGGGATTGCGGGGGTCGGGTGATCGCGGTCGGGACCACGGCGGCCCGTGCCCTCGAGACGGCGGGCGACTCGGGCGAGCTGCGACCCCTGCGCGGTGAAACCAGCCTGTTTATCCGGCCGGGCTACTCCTTTCAGATCGTTGATGCGATGGTCACCAACTTTCACCTTCCAGAATCGTCACTGCTGATGCTCGTGTGTGCCTTCGGCGGGACGGAGCGCGTGCTCGCCGCCTACCGGCACGCGGTGACCAGCCGGTACCGCTTCTTCAGCTACGGCGATGCGATGTTTCTGGAAGGGGCTCCTACGGGCCCGTCATGACCTCAAGGATCTTCCAGCTTCTCGCCACCGACGGCGCGGCCCGGCGCGGCCGCCTGACCCTGGCTCACGGTACCGTGGAGACGCCGGTGTTCATGCCGGTCGGCACTTACGGCACCGTGAAGGCCATGACGCCGGAGGACCTCGAGGCACTCGGTGCTGAGATCATTCTCGCTAATACTTTTCATCTGATGCTCCGGCCCGGTGGTGAGATCGTGCAGTCGCTCGGCGGACTGCACGGCTTCATGCACTGGCAGCGGCCGGTCCTTACCGACTCGGGCGGCTTCCAGGTGTGGAGCCTCGAGACACGCAACAAGGTGAGCGAGGCCGGCGTGGAGTTTCGGGCGCCCACCGACGGCAGCCTGGTGTCCCTGTCCCCGGAGCGCGCCATGGAGGTGCAGGCCCAACTGGGCAGCGACATCCAGATGATCTTCGACGAGTGCACCCATTACCCCGCCACGGAGGCGGAGGCCCGGGCCTCGATGGAACTCTCCCTGCGCTGGGCGCTGCGCAGTCGCGTGGCCTTCGATACCGGCCCCGCTCCCGGGCGCGGTGCTGCCATCTTCGGCATCGTCCAGGGGGGCATGCACGAAAGCCTCCGCAGCGAGTCCCTCGCCGGGCTCCTGGGCCTGGGGTTCGATGGACTGGCGATCGGCGGCCTCTCCGTGGGCGAGCCGGAGGCCGACCGGCTTCGCATTCTCGAGTACACGCTGCCCCGGATGCCCGCAGGCAAACCGCGCTACCTGATGGGTGTGGGCACGCCGTCCGACATCGTCCTGGCCGTGCTGCGGGGCGTGGACATGTTCGATTGCGTCATGCCCACCCGGAATGCCCGGAACGGCTCCCTGTTTGTTACCGATGGGGTGGTGCGTATCCGCAACGCCCGTTACCGGGACGATCCCCGGCCCATCGAGGAGGGCTGTGGGTGCTACACCTGCCGGCACTACAGCCGGGCCTATCTCCGCCATCTGGACCAGTGCGGGGAGATGCTGGGCTCCCACCTGAACACGGTCCACAACCTGCACTTCTATATGCAGCTTATGGGGAATCTGCGCCGGAGCATCGAGAGGGGCGAGCTTGGGGTCTTCGCCGGGGCCTTCCTGGCCCGCCAGCAATCCCAGGCTTCTGTGCCATAATGACGCGCCTTTTTTTTCGGGACTGCCACTAAATAATGGGCTTCTTCATTCAGGACGTTTGGGCGCAGGGCGCCCCGACCGCCTCGGATCCCTGGCTCAGCATGCTGCCGCTGGTCATCATTTTTGTCGTCTTCTATTTCCTGCTCATCCGGCCCCAGCAGAAGCGCCAGAAGGAGCACAAGGACCTGATCGGAAAGCTCGTGACGGGGGATGAAGTGGTCACTGCTGGTGGTGTGCTCGGCAAGGTCACGGAAGTCGGCGAGTCCTTCGTGCAGGTCGAGATTGCCGACGGCGTGCAGGTCAAGGTGCAGCGGCACACCATTGGCGCCGTCATGCCCAAGGGCACCCTGAAGAACGCCTGAGCGATTACGCCTGATTTCCCCGTCCTTCGGCGCTTGAACCTGTCATGAATCGCTATCCCCTCTGGTTAAACCTGCTCGTTCTGGTCCTGGTCGCGGCAGCTGCCTTCATCGCCCTGCCCAATCTCTTCGGTCCGCAACCCGCTTTGCAGATCAGCCTGGCGAACGGCCAGTCCCTGGAGGGCGGCAGTGGCCTGGAGCGCGTGAAGCAGGTCCTGGCCGACAAGAAACTTGCCAGCACGACGGTGTACACCGAAGACGGGCGCATCACGGTTGGTTTCGCGACGGTGGACACGCAGATCAAGGCCGCAGACGAGCTCCGCGGGGCGCTCGGCAAGGCCTACACCACGGTTTTGACGCTGGCGCCGACGATGCCGGCCTGGTTACGCAGTACCGGCCTGCGACCCGTCCCCCTGGGACTCGATCTGCGCGGCGGTGTCCACTTCCTCTTCGAGGTGGACATGAGCACGGCGATCAAGCAGCGGCTTGATACCTATGCGACGGACTTCACCAAGAAACTGCGGGATAACCGTATTCGCCGCAGCGTGGCGGTGGTCGGCCAGGAAGTTCGGGTCACCCTGCCTGAGCGCGCCGATGCGGACCGTGCCGAGAAGTTGCTGCGGGATATGGACCGCGATCTGCAGTTCGAACGGCGTGATTCCGGAGACGGCGTGATCCTCGTGGCACGGATGACTCCCGCGCAGGTCAAGGCGCGCCAGGACTTTGCAATTCAGCAGAACACCACCACGCTCCGCAATCGGGTCAACGAGCTGGGTGTCGCCGAGACGGTGGTCCAGCGCCAGGGCCTCGACCGGATCATGGTGCAGCTCCCCGGCGTCCAGGATCCGGCCCAGGCCGAGCGGGTGCTCGGCGCCACCGCCACCCTCGAATTCCGGCTGGTCTGCGCCGAGGAGAATGCCTTTGAGGCCGAGCGGACGCGCCGCACGCCGCTCGGCTGCGAGCTCTTCAAGACCCGGGAGGAGACACCTGTCCTGCTGAAGCGCCGGGTCATCGTCACGGGCGATCAACTGGTTGATGCGAGCCAGGGGTTCGATGATGGCCAGCCGGTGGTCTCCGTGCGCCTCGACAGCAGGGGTGCGCGCAACATGCTGGACACGACCAAGGCTAACCTGAAGAAGCCGATGGCGGTGGTTTTTGTCGAGCAGAAGCGGGAGACCATCGAGCGCAATGGCCAGAAAATCGAGGTTCCCCGGGAATCCAGAGAGGTCATCAACATCGCCACCATCAATGGGGTCTTCAGCAGCAGCTTCCAAATCAGCGGACTCGATGCTCTGGAGGCCCGCGACCTGGCCCTTCTGCTCCGGGCCGGCGCCCTGGCGGCACCTATCTTCAAGGTGGAGGAGCGGACCGTCGGACCGAGCCTCGGCCAGGACAATATCGACAAGGGCATCATGGCATTCGTCATCGGCTTCGCGCTGGTGGCGCTTTTCATGGCGGGGTACTACCGGGTCTTCGGCCTGGTCGCCAACCTGGCCCTCCTGATGAACGTGGTCATGGTGATGTCCCTCCTGGCCATGATCCAGGCCGCCCTGACGCTGCCGGGTATCGCGGGAATCGTGCTGACAATCGGCATGGCCGTGGATGCCAACGTCCTTATCAACGAGCGCATCCGCGAGGAGTTGCGCAACGGGAACAGCCCGCAGGCGGCCATCCATGCCGGCTACGATCGCGCCCTTGCCACAATTACCGATTCGAACGTTACTGCCCTTATCGCGGGCATCGTGCTGTTCGCGTTCGGGAATGGGCCAGTCAAGGGATTCGCCGTAACCCTGTGCCTCGGGATTCTGACGTCGATGTTCACGGCCATAGTGGGTACGCGAGCCATCATCAACCTGGTGTACGGTCAGCGTAAGTCCATCGAGAGACTGTCGGTCTGACGGCCGCGCAAACCGAACTGCCCACGAACAGGATGCCTCCAATGCGACGATTCACCGGCCTTGAGTTCTTCAGCAAGAAGACGTCGTTCGACTTTCTAGGCCGCCGGCGGCTGCTTGGTATCGTTTCGGCGATTCTCATGGGGGCGTCCCTGGTTCTCCTGATTCCTGGCGTACGTGGACTGAATTTCGGTATCGATTTCACCGGCGGCGTTCTTCTGGAGGCCGGGTACGGCGGGCCCGCTGACCTGGCGGACATTCGCGCCCGACTCGGGGCGGGCGGTTTCGGTGACGCGCAGGTGCAGAACTTTGGCACTGCCCGGGATGTGATGATCCGGGTGCTCCCCCGGGAGGGGATCGATAACCAGCAGGAAGCGAGCCAGATTCTTGCCGTGCTTCGCGGGGGAGATCCTTCCGTGGAGCTGCGACGCACTGAATTCGTCGGGCCCCAGGTTGGTGATGAACTGTCGGAGCAGGGCGCCCTGGCCGGCCTCTTTGCCTTCCTGATGATCGGTATCTACGTGGCCCTGCGCTTCCAGTGGAAGTTCGCCGTCGGCGCGCTGGTCGCGACGTTCCATGATCCGATTATCACCCTCGGAATCTTTGCGCTTTTTCAGATCCCCTTCGACCTGTCCTCACTGGCCGCAATACTCGCGATAGTCGGCTACTCGGTGAACGACACGGTTGTGGTCTTTGATCGCATCCGGGAGAACTTCCGGAAGATCCGGCGTGGCACCCCCGAGGAAATCATGAATCTGTCGGTCAACGAAACGCTTAGTCGCACGATCATGACCAGCGTCGTGACCCTGCTCGTCGTCGTCGCCATGCTCCTGTTCGGCGGCGAAACATTGCGCGGCTTCTCGATTGCCCTGTGCATCGGGATTTTTGTGGGCACGTATTCTTCGATCTACATCGCGAGTGCGATGGCCTTGGCGCTAAAGGCGGGCCCGAGCGACATCATGCCGGCGAAAAAAGACAAGGACGCGCTCGACGCGTTGCCCTGAGTCCGGGAAATGGGGACACCGGGAAATGGGGACATGCCTCATTTCAACTCAAGAAATGAGGCATGTCCCCATTTCCCGGTGTCCCCATTTCCCGGAAGGCGCTCCTATAGCGACGCGTTGAGGTGCGGCGTGAGCAGGTCCCGCAGCGCATCGTGGACCTTCGGATTGCCCGCCAGCACATCGCCGCTTTCCAGGTGTGTGCCCTTGCCGGTGAGGCTGGTGACGATGCCGCCGGCCTCCTGGATCAGCAGCGTGCCTGCCGCCGTGTCCCAGGGTTCCAGCCCGAATTCGAAGAAGCCGTCGAGCCGTCCCGCCGCGACGTAGGAGAGGTCCAGGGCGGCGGAGCCGGGGCGACGGACCCCGGCGGTGGTTTCCAT
>CAYMKJ010000125.1:0-5422 GCA_964391025.1 uncultured Chromatiaceae bacterium | reverse complement strand
AACCAGATCGCGATGATCAAGCTGCCCCGGCGCATCACCGAGGTGCGCCTGCCCGTGCGCATGGATGACGGCACCATCCGCAACTTCCAGGCCTTTCGCGTGCAACACAGCTTCGCCCGGGGTCCCGCCAAGGGCGGCATCCGCTTCCATGAGGCCGTCAATCTGGACGAGATGAAGGCGCTGGCCTTCTGGATGACCTACAAGTGCGCCGTCGTCGGGATTCCGATGGGCGGCGCCAAAGGCGGGATCGTGGTCGATCCCCGCATGCTCTCTGTCGGCGAGCGCGAGCGGCTTTCGAGACGCTACATGGCCGAGATGATCGACCTGTTCGGGCCCGACCGGGACGTTCCGGCGCCGGACGTGAACACCGGTCCCCAGGTGATGAGCTGGATGATGGACACCTACATCATGCACAAGCACGACCATCTGCCCGGCGTCATCACCGGCAAGCCAACGGAGCTGGGCGGCTCGGCAGGCCGCCAGAGCGCCACCTCCCGCGGCATGGTCTTTTGCATACGCAAGGCGGCGGCGCGGCTGGGTCTGGATCTTGGCAAGGCCACCGCGGCCATCCAGGGCTTCGGCAACGTCGGCAGTTACGCGGCGAAGTTCCTGGCTGAGGACGGGGTAAAGATCGTCGCGATCAGTGACGCCGACGGCGCCTGGCGAAATCCGGCGGGCATCGACGTGGCCGCGGCCATGGCTCATGTCGCCCGTCGGGGCTCACTAAAGGGGTTCAAGGGCGCCACAAGGATGCGCCGGCCAATGCAACTGCTCGAACTGCCGGTGGACATCCTCGTGCCCGCCGCCCTGGAAAACCAGATCACGGCACAGAACGCGCCCCGGATTCGGGCTCGAATCCTCGCCGAGGGCGCCAATGGGCCGACCACGCCCGACGCGGATGAGATCCTGGCCCGGAAGGGCGTGTTCCTGATCCCGGATATCCTGTGCAACGCGGGCGGGGTTACCGTCTCCTACCTGGAGTGGGTGCAGAACCGCATGGGCTACTACTGGACCGAGGAGCGCGTGAACCAGGACCTGCAGCGGATCATGGATACCGCGTTTGACGACGTTTACGCGACGCTGCGCCAGCGGCGGGTGACCATGCGGATTGCTGCCTTCATCGTCGCCATCCGCCGGGTGGCCGAGGCGTCGGCCATGCGCGGGCTCTACGCTTAGGCCAGCTGTTCCTCGCTAGAATCGCTGCGCCAGCCCCGGAGGTCCCCATGCCGCCCGTGCCGACCAAGCCGCGCCGCGCCCGGGCGTCCGCCACCCCGACGCCGGCCGGGCGCCCGGCCGACCGGGCGGCCGAGAAGAATCGTCCGTTGGTCAATGACATCAGGTTTCTCGGGCGCATTCTCGGGGACGTGATTCGCGCGCAGGACGGTGCCGCTGCCTTCGAACTGATCGAACGGATCCGCAGACTCTCGGTCGCCTACCGGCTGAAGAGCGACGCCCCGGCGGGCCGTGCGCTGGATCGCCTGCTGAAGCGCCTCACTGTAGACCAGACGGTGAGCGTGATCCGGGCCTTCAGCTACTTTTCGCATCTCGCCAACATCGCGGAGGATCGCCACTACCTGCGCCGCCGCGAGTACCACGACCGCCGGGGCCACCTGCAGGAAGGATCGCTGGCCATGACTTTCCAGCGCCTGCACACCGGCCACGTGCGGCCGGCTGACGTCGCCACTCTGCTGGAACGCGCCTACATCTCGCCGGTGCTCACCGCTCACCCGACCGAGGTTCAGCGCAAGAGCATCCTCGATGCCGAGCGGGCGATCGCGACGCTCGTCGGCGAACGGGACGGTCTGCGCAGCGCGCGTGAACGGGCGGCAAACGAGGCGCTGATTCGGGGCCGCGTGACGCAGCTGTGGCAGACACGCATGCTGCGTTCGGCCGCCCTGACAGTGAACGACGAGATCGAGAATGCACTGAGCTACTACCACACGACGTTTCTGCGGCAGATACCCCGGATGTACGAGGAGCTGGAGGAAGCACTGCCCGGCCATTCGGTGGCGAGCTTTTTCCGCATGGGCAACTGGATTGGCGGCGACCGGGACGGCCACCCGCTCGTCACAGCAGCCACCCTGGAGACGGCCCTGCGCCGGCAGGCCGGCACTGCCCTGCGCTTCTATCTCGCCGAGGTGCATCAACTCGGCGCCGAATTGTCCCTGTCTGCGCAGCTGTGCCCGGTCAGCCCCGCATTGCAGGCTCTGGCAGACGCCTCGCAGGACCAGAATGAACACCGTGCCGACGAGCCGTATCGGCGCGCGCTCATCGGCATCTATGCCCGCCTGGCCACGACGCTGCTCGAACTCACCGGCACGGCCGCTCTGCGCGATGCCGTCGCGCCGGCGCAGCCCTACCCCGGCGCCGCTGACTTCCTCGCCGACCTGCTCAAAATCGCGGACTCCCTGCGGGCACACCACGCCGCAGCCCTGGTCGAGCCCCGGCTGCGCCCCCTGCTACGCGCGGTGCAGGTGTTCGGCTTTCATCTGGCCACGGTGGACCTGCGGCAGAACTCGGACCGGCACGCGGCTCTCGTCGGAGAACTGCTGCGGCTGGCGAAGGTCACACCCGACTACACCGCCCTCCCGGAAGAGGCACGCCGCAAGCTGCTCGTCCGCCTGCTCGGCAGCCCAGGGAAGCTGCGGACACCGGCCGCAGCCTGCAGCGCCGCGAGCCTGGCCGAACTTGCCATCTTCGAGGCCGCCCGGGAAGCCCGCCGCCAGTTCGGACCGGCGGCGCTGCGCCACTACGTCGTGTCCCACACGGAGGACGTCAGCGATTTGCTGGAGGTTTTGCTGCTGTTCAAGGAAACCGGCCTGCTGCGCGGTAACTCGCCGGCAGTGACCGACCTGATCGTCGTCCCGCTGTTCGAGACCATCAGCGACCTCCGGAACGCGGCGTCGATCATGCGCACGTTCTACGCGCTGCCCGGCATCGCCGCGATGATGCAGCGTTCTGGTGGCGAGCAGGACGTCATGCTCGGCTACAGCGACAGCAACAAGGACGGCGGGATGTTCACGAGCAACTGGGAGCTCTATCGCGCCGAGGTGGAACTGGTTGCGCTGTTTGATGACCTGCGGACGCAGGAGCCTGCGGCGCCAATCACGCTTCGGCTGTTCCACGGCCGCGGTGGCACGGTGGGCCGTGGGGGCGGTCCGAGCTTTCAGGCCATCCTTGCGCAGCCGCCCGGCACGGTGAATGGCCAGCTGCGCCTGACAGAGCAGGGTGAGGTCATCGCTTCGAAGTACGCGCACGCCGATATCGGCCGGCGCAATCTCGAAACGCTGGTGGCAGCCGCACTCGAGGCCACCCTGCTGCACCCGACAAAAACCGCACCACAGGTGTTTCTCGACGCCGCGAGCGCGATCAGCACAGCCAGCATGGCTGCCTATCGCAGGCTCGTCTACGAGACGCCGGGCTTCAGGGACTTCTTCTTCAGCGTGACGCCGATCAGGGAGATCACGGAGCTCAAGATTGGCTCCCGCCCCGCGTCGCGCAAGCCGTCGCGGGCGATCGAGGACCTGCGCGCCATTCCCTGGAGCTTCAGCTGGGGTCAGTGCCGGATGGGGCTGCCCGGCTGGTACGGCTTCGGCGCGGCCATCGAAAACTACCTCGGGACGAATGCACAGCAACTCCCGCGGCGCGTCGTACTGCTCCGGCGCATGTACCGGCAGTGGCCTTTTTTCCGCGCCTTGCTGTCGAATCTCGATATGGTGCTGGCGAAGTGTGATCTCGGGATCGCGGCCCGCTACGCGGACCTGGCCGAGGACCGGAAGGCTGGCCGAAGCATTTTCCGGCAGATCCGGGCGGAATGGCAGCGTACCGGGGCGGCGCTGTCACTCATCACCGGCGAGGACCACCGGCTCGGGTCGAACCCCGCGCTGGCCCGGTCGATCAGGCATCGCTTCCCCTACCTCGACCCGCTGAATCATCTGCAGGTCGAGCTGATGCGCCGTCACCGGCAACGCCCGGAGGGCGATCCGGACAGCGCGCGCATCCGCAATGGGATCCACATCTCCATCAACGGGCTGGCGGCTGGCTTGCGCAATACCGGTTAGGCGTGGCGTCGGGTGCGAGGCACGGGGTAGCGCTGAACTCGCGGATCCGTTGGGCAGGTGTTTTGTCAAAGCCGAACCGGGTCGCTTTCCCGACGATGTCTGGCTGCTTGTTGGGACCAGTTGCAGAGCGTAAGCTCGATCACGCACCACACCGCCGTGGCTGGAGAATAAAAAATGATCGCCCGACGCACGTACTGCTCAGTAATTGCCGCCGCTGCGGTCCTGGCCATGACCCTCACGGCAATCCCGGCCGCCCGGGCCACGACCTACAGCATCATCGATCTGGGCAACGTCGCGCCGCTGGGCGTGAACTCCCTCGGCCAGGTGGTCGGGGACTACCGGCTGTGGTCCGGAGGAGTGCTGGTCGACCTGCGGCCATTCATCGATCCCGTGGAGCCTTCGGTTGGCACGGCCCTGGACATCAATGATGCGGGCCAGATCCTTTCCAAGGCGTCCTACAACATTGCGGGTCCCTGCACGTCCACTTTCAATGCTTTCTACGGCACCCTTGGCATTGTCCAGAACGGCGTGCTGACCTGCGGGTCGGATAAGTCACCCCAGTCCGGCCGAATCAATTCCACCGGCAAGGCAGCGTTCACCGAAGCGAATGCGGGTGGGCCCATAGCGCATGTCTGGGATCCCCAGTCCGGGATAACCACGACACTGCCGCCCGGCCCGGAGCCGCCCGGCCCTTTTTCCGGCTCCAGGTCAGCATTCGACATTAACGACCTCGATCAGGTCGTCGGCAAGTCGCCCAACCACGCGCTGCTGTGGCAGGGCAACGTCGTGACGGATCTTGGCCAGCTCATCGGTTCAGCGGTCGCCATCGGCAACGGGAGCCAGATTGCGATCAACAACTATTCGCCGTCCCTCGGCGGCAACGCCTACCTCTGGGACACGGGAGTCCTGACCACGATCGGCCAGTTCGGGCCCAGCGACATCAACGCCTCCGCGCAGGTGGTGGGTGCGCAGCAGGTGAGCGGTGTCTCCCATGCCGTGCTCTGGCAGAACAATCTCGTTACCGATCTCAATGACCTGCTGCCGCCCGCGTCGGGCTGGCTCCTGAACACCGCGGCGCGCATCAGCGACGACGGCTACATCACGGGGTCCGGAACGCTGAACGGGCAGGCCCGCGGCTTTCTGCTGGTGCCCGACACCATCAGCCAGCAGTACGCCAACCTCGCCGTCACCGTGACGTCCTCCCCGCCGGGGCCCTGGTCTTCAGGCCCGGTGACCGCGGACATCACCGTGGTGAACAACGGTCCGGACACGGCGACTGGCGCGACCCTCATTGCCAGTTACCACCCCTACGAATTCGCGCCCAATGCGCCGCCAGCGCCGTCTCAGGGTTCCTGTATCAC
>CAYMKJ010000124.1:0-39813 GCA_964391025.1 uncultured Chromatiaceae bacterium | reverse complement strand
GCGAGTGTCACGCTGAACCAGGGCAAGGCTGTGCACTATCCCTGCCGGCCCGACGCCGGATTTGTGCCCGACCCCGAGGCTATTGCCCGACTCGTGACGCCGCGCACCCGGGGCATCGTCGTCATCAACCCGAACAACCCTACGGGTGCGGTGTACCCGGAGGAAGTGCTGCGTGCACTCGTGCGGATTGCCGAGAAACATCAGCTGGTGATCTTCAGCGACGAGATCTACGACCAGATGACCTACAACGGAGCGCAGTTCATCCCGCTGGCTACGCTGGTGAACGACACCCTGTGTGCCACGTTCAGCGGTCTTTCCAAGGTCTATCGTGCCTGCGGGTATCGGGTGGGGTGGGTCTCCTACAGCGGCGCCCGCGAACATGCCCGAGACTACCTGCAGGGCCTGGATCTGCTGGCCTCGCTGCGTTTGTGCAGCAACGTGCCCGGACAATGGGCGGTGCAGACGGCTCTGGGCGGCTACCAGAGCATCCAGGAGTTGGTCCGCCCTGGCGGCCGGCTCTACGAGTCGCGGCAGGTCATCATCGATTCAGTCGCAGCAAGTCCGTACCTGCAGGTCACGGCGCCGGAAGGGGCGATGTATGCTTTTATAGGGGTGGACAAGGCGCGCTTTCCCGACTTTGACGATCAGGCCTTCGCCCTGGACCTGCTGGAGAAGAAACACGTCCTGGTGGCGCCCGGCACCAGCTTCAATACCCGTGACAGCAATTTCTTCCGCATCACGAATCTCCCGGATGCGGAAACCTTGCGGGAGGTCTTCACCCGCATTCATGACCTGCTGGAAAGCCATGCCGCCGAGCAGGCGGCCTGACACCCGTCTGGCAAGGCCCGCGCGGCGGTGGTGATCGCCACAGCCGTGATCGAGACTGTTCAGAGTGACGCGGTGCTGGCAGGCGGTGGCACGATCATCACCGCCACCCACCGTCTCGCCCGGCAGATTCGCTGGCGCCATGACCAGGCACGGGCGGCCTCGGGTGCGCGGGCCTGGCCCACAGCCGATGTCTTGCCGCTCGATGCCTGGCTGCGCCGCACATGGGAGTCCATCACCCTCCGGGACTCGCCCCTGGGCAGATTGCGCCTGTTGTCCGACGACGAGAGCCGGCTCGTCTGGCGCCGCGTGCTGGCCCGTGACAGCGAGGACAAGCTCGATGCCGGCGTTATGGTGCCCCTTGTCGCCGCAGGCTGGCGCCTCTGTCAGGCCTGGGAAATACCGTCCACGGACCTGCACGAGGCGGCTGATTCCGAGGACAGCAGGGCCTTCGCACACTGGGTAGACGCCTATGCGGGCGAGCTGGAACGGCGAGCCTGGCAGGACAGTGGCGGACTGCTAATTGCCCTGGGTCAGGCGGGCCAGGAGGTCCGCTTCAGCAGCGAAGCTCGGATTGGTTTCGCCGGCTTCGAGCCCTGGACCCCGGCGCTGGGAAATCTCGCGAAGGCCCTCCGGGAGGCGGGCGAGACGGTCGTCACCGTAGCGCCACTCCGGCGTGTCGGTCCCCGCCAGATCGTCGCCGCCCGGGATGAGGGCGATGAGTTCGCCCGCGCCTGTCTCTGGGCAGCGGATCACGCCAACCCGGAAACGGGTGCCACCGTGGCGATTGTCGTTCCGAACCTGGCGCGGGATGCCGACCGCGCACGCCGGATCGGTCTGGACGTTCTTGCGCCCGGCTGGCAACTGCGTGAACCCCGGGTCCGTCCTGTGGCACTGGCTGCTGGACGACAGCTGGCCGACTACCCGATCGTTTTCTGCGCGCTCACTCTGCTCCGGCTGCTGGCCACTGAGCTCACCTTCGACCAGGCCAGTTTTCTTTTGCGGTCCTGCTACGTGGCAGGCGCCGACCAGGAACTCGCGGGCCGAGCCCGCGCCGAACTCAAACTGCGGCGGCTTCCTCTGGAACGCGTCCTGCTCCGGACGCTACTGGGACTGCTCGGCGGCGATGCCAGCCAGGCCACTGGACAAGTCGCCGGGCAGTGGCGCCGGGCGGAGTCGCTGGCGGCCACTGTCGATAGTCGTCGCCTGCTGCCCAGCCAGTGGGCAGGACACTTCAGCGCGTGGCTCTCAGCTGCCGGCTGGCCCGGCGACCGGGGTCTCGCCAGCGAGGAGTATCAGGCAGCCGAGGCCTGGCAGCGCCTGCTGGAGTCCTTCGCCGGAACCGACGAAGTTGCGGGCCCACTCCCGCTGGGGACGGCGCTGGGGCTCCTGGCGCAGCAGGCGCGGGACCGGCCTTTCGAACCCGAAAGCCCTGTCGGCGCTGTCCAGGTCCTGAGCCTGCGCGAGGCCGAGGGTCAGGACTTCGAGGCGCTGTGGGTCTGCGGCCTGACCGCGGATCAGTGGCCTCCACCCGCGCGTCCGCACCCCCTCATTCCGCTCGTGCTCCAGCAGGCCGCAAGCATCCCCGACGGCTCGGCATCTGCCCTGGAGGCGCACACGAGGCGGCGCTTTGAGCAACTGCTGGCCTCCGCCGACAACCTGGTCTTGAGCTGGCCGGCGGAACAGGATGAGACCGAGACGCTTCCAAGTCCGCTGCTGGCGGAATTGCAGAGCGCCAGTACCCCGGAGGAGGCGACCGCACTGCACCCGGATCGGCAGCGTGTGGCGGCCTCCGCGCAGGCGGAAGTGGTCCCGGCCGACCCACCTCCCGCCTGGCCGACCGGGCAGACTGTGCGCGGTGGCGCGCGGGTTCTGGCCATGCAGGCAGTTTGTCCGGCGCGTGCCTTCGTGGAGTTCCGGCTGGGCGGTGGGGCTCTCGAAGCCCCGGCCCGACCCCTCGACCTGGCAACCCGCGGCAAAGTGGTTCATCGACTCCTCGAACGGCTCTACCGCCTCCAGGAGTGCAGCCGGGGACTGGGGCAGATCGACACCGGTGTGCTGCGCGACTTGTTTGCGCCACTGGTCAGCACCGTTCTCGACGAATTCCTGCCGGCGGGTGATCCGTTCCTCGCCAGCCTGAGGCCCCTCGAGAGCCAGCGCCTGTGGGTATTGCTGCTTAGCCTTCGCGATCTGGAAGTAGCACGCTCCGGGTTCCAGGTCGTGACCGAAGTAGCCAGGCAGGTCAGCATCGGCCCGCTCGCACTGAGTATCCGGCTGGATCGACTCGATCGCCTGGAAGGGGGTGGTGAGCTGGTAATCGATTACAAGACCGGCCGGTTCGCGCCCGCCGGGTGGAAGCGGCCGCGCCTGCAGGAGAGCCAGTTGCCGCTCTACGCCGTTACCGGCCGCAGCCGCGGCGTGGCTGTCATTCAGCTTCGGCCACCGGCAGCGCAACTGCGCGGCGTGGGCGATGACGCACTGGGGATTCCGGGCATCAAGTCCGTGGCAGCGTTTTTCCGGGATGAGGATCTCGCGTGGAACGGGACTCTCCTGCGCTGGCAGTTGCAGCTTGAGAACCTGGCGGGCGAGTTTGCTGCCGGCGACTTTCGCGTTGATCCGGCAGATCGACAGTGGGCAATCGGTCAGTTCTCCGGTTTGACCAGGATCCACGAATTTCTCCCGGTGGCTGATGAGGTTGATTCGGCAGACGGAACAGACGAGTGACTGACTCGCTCCCAGCACCCGACGCAGTCGAACGCGCTCGCGCTCTCGATCCCGGACGCTCGTTTCTCGTCCAGGCTCCGGCTGGCGCGGGCAAGACCGAGCTCCTGGTGCGGCGCTATCTGCGCCTGCTGGCTACGGCCGCTGAACCCGAGGAGATCCTCGCCGTGACGTTCACCCGGAAGGCGGCAGCGGAAATGCAGCGGCGGATTCTCGGCGCCCTTGCCGCGGACGGGGCGGCCACCGATGGTGACGCAGCGGTCACTGCTGCCGAAATGGGCCAGCTGGTAGCAGCCGTGCGCGCCCGGGACGCCGCGCGCGGCTGGCAGCTGTCTCGTCATCCCTCGAGGCTGCGCATCAGCACTATCGATGCACTGAACGCCGCTCTGGCGCGCAGCGCGCCGGTGAGCGCGGGCGCCAGCGTCCTGCGTCCGGTGGCCCAAAAACCTGACCGTCTGTATCGGCTTGCGGCCCGGGCGACCCTGCGGCTACTGGCGGAGGCCGACGGCCCTTCGGTTGCGGTGGCCGATCTCCTGCGGCATCTGGACAACGATCCCGGCCGGGCCGAGGAGCTCCTGGCGCAGTTGCTGGCCAGACGGGACCAGTGGTTGCCCTTCGTCGGGGCAGGGCTCGATCCGGTTGCCGCGCGCCGCAAACTGGAGAGCAGTCTGGGCCGTCTCGTTGAACGCGAACTGCAGCTCGTGGAGGTCGGGATCCCAGCCGAGCAACGCGCTGAAATCGCCGAGGTCGTGCATGCCGCCGCGATTAACCGGGGCGTCGACCTCGGTAGTGGGACCGTTGCGGGGCGGACGCTGGCCGAGCGGGGCATCTGGTGGCGCTTCGCCGCTGCCACGTTCCTGACCGGCGATGGCGAGTGGCGCAAGAGACTCGATAAGAACGGGGGCTTTCCACCGGATCAGAAGGACCTCAAGGCGCACGCGCTGGCGCTTCTCGCCGCGCTGGGTGCCACCGACGGACTGCTTGAGGCGTTTGCCACGGTGAAGACGCTCCCGGCACCGCACTACTCCGCGCCGCAATGGAGCGCGCTCGAGTCCCTGCTCACGTTGCTGCCGTTCGCCGCAGCGGAGCTCAAGATAGTTTTTGCCGCCGAAGGCGCCACCGACTACGCGGAGATTGCTGCGGAGGGCAGGGCGGCGCTCGGTGACGAGTCTGCCCCGAGCGAACTGGCGCTGCGGGTCGACTGGCGGCTGCAGCACCTGCTCCTTGACGAGTTTCAGGACACGTCCCAGGCCCAGTACGCGCTGCTCCGTGCACTGACGCGCGGGTGGGCACCCGGCGATGGCCGGACGCTGTTTCTGGTTGGCGACCCGATGCAATCGATCTACCGTTTCCGTCAGGCGGAGGTCCGCCTGTTTCTGGATGTCCGGGATCACGGTCTGCCGGGCGTCGTGCTCGAGTTCCTCCGGCTCCGGGCCAATTTCCGCTCGGTCCCGGCGCTTGTCACCTGGGCGAATGCCACCTTCAAAGCGGTCTTCCCGCAAGTTGACGATCTGGTCAGCAGCGCCATCTCGTTTGCCCCGAGCGAGCCCGCCCGCACCGGGCTATTGGTCGATCCGGCTGCAGTCACGGTCCATTCCTCTGGCTGGCACGAGCAGGGTGCCGAGGCGGACGAGGTTGTGCGGGTGGTCCGGGACGCTCTGGCGCGCTGGCCCACTGGCAGCATCGGCATCCTGGTGCGCAGCCGCAGTCAGGCGGCCCATACCGTCGCGGCGCTCCGGGCGGCCAAGATTGAGCTGGCCGCCAACGACCTGGTGGAGCTCGGGCGCACCGCACTGGCGAACGACCTGCTCGCCATCACCCGGGCACTGGTTCACGCGGGGGACCGGCTGGCCTGGCTGACCGTCCTGCGCGCCCCCTGGTGTGGTCTCTCCCTCGCCGACCTTGAACACCTGGGAGCGGTGCAGGACGGGCGCACGCTGTCCGAGCTGGTCCGGGACGCTGCCTTGCTGGCCGGACTCACGGTTGATGGCCAGGCACGCGTGGCCAGGGTTACGGAGGCCTTTGGATCCGGGCTGGCCAGACTCGGCCAGATCCCCCTGCGTGATGTGGTGGACGGCGTATGGCTGGAACTGGGCGGGCCTGCGGTCGCGGGCGAGGATCTCGGGCTGGCCGATCTGATCCTTGACGAGATAGGACGGCATGACATCGGTGGCGACTGCGCTGACGTGCTCGAACTGACTCGGGCGCTGGACCGGACTCGGGCCTCCCTGCCCGGCGCCGGCGCCCCGGTGCAGGTGATGACGATCCACAAAGCCAAGGGCCTGCAGTTTGACACCGTCATCGTGCCCGGCCTGGGCCGGGGAATCCGTCGGGAGGAGCGGCCCGCATTGTTATGGCAGGAGCTGGCGCAGGTTGGGACGCTCGATTTGCTGCTGGCGCCGGTGAATGCCAGCGGCGCCGCGGACGACCCTTTGTATGAACTGCTCTGGGGCCTCCGCACACAGCAGGAACTCGCCGAGACAGACCGTCTCCTCTATGTTGCCGTCACGCGGGCCCGGGAGCGACTGCATCTCTTCGGCCAGGCGCCGCCAGCCCGGGTTCGTCCGGACGACAACCCGGTCCCGCGCCCGGCTCGGGGCAGTCTTCTGGACCGGTTGTGGCCTGTGGTGGGTGCCACCTGGCCCGGTGCCGTGTCCATGCCCCCTGCGGGGCCCTCCGCTGATCCGACGATCCGCTGGCGCCAGCCGCTGCTGCGCCGGCTTCCGTCCGGCTGGCAGCGTCCGCCGTCGCCGCCGGCGATGCGTATGCCGGCAGGTGACGGTCCGACCGTCAGAAATCTGGTCGCCTACGACTGGGCCAGTGCCTGGGCGCGCCAGGCGGGCTCGGTGGCGCACCGCTGGTTGCAGCAGATGGCCAGCGACGGCGTCGGACAGTACACGGAGGCCAGGCTCGGCACGCTCCGTCCCCGCTTTCGCCAGCTGCTGCTCCGCCAGGGTGTGGAGGCCGCGGCCCTCGACCGGGCCACCGAACGGGTCGTGGCGGTGCTGCGGGACGCGCTCCGCGATGCTCAGGGACGCTGGGTGCTTTCGGCGGACCACACCGAACGGCTGAACGAATACGCGGTGACAGTGGCGGAGGGGAACCGCTTCCGGCACCTGATCATCGACCGGGCGTTCGTCGCCGCCGACGGCGTGCGGTGGATCATCGACTACAAAACCAGCAGCCACGAAGGCGGTGACAGGGCGGCATTCATCCGCTCGGAGGTGGAACGCTACGCTCCCCAGCTGCACGCTTACCGGCAGGCATTCGCGTGTCTCGAACGACGAACCCTGCGCACCGCTCTGTATTTTCCGCTGCTGCAGCTCCTGCAGACGGTTGAAGCCGATGACGTTGCGTCCGAGGGCGAGCGGCCGGACTAGAACGAGCCGGCAAGGCTCAGGGCATGGCTCCCATCCGGGGTCGCAGGTCCGAGCATCTGCAGAGCATTTCGCAACTCGGGCGGCGCTTCGGGACGCGGCTTCGCAGTGCCCGTGAGTTCGTAGGAGCGGGGTGGGGTGATTTTCACGGTGCCTGCAACCTCCAGAGGCCCTCCGGTGTCCTTGAGGACACCCGTGAGAGGGGCGCCGGGCTCGAGACCGTCGGCAGCAAAGGTCACGAGGTAGGTTCCGGGGCCCAGTTGGGGGCCGGCCGTCGGGATTGGCAGCACGAGACCCGCCACCTGGAGGCTGCCGATCGCGGTTTCGACCCGACCCACGTTCATCACGAGTCGGTCGAAGCGGGCCGTCAGCTGACTGCCGGCGTTGCCCAGCGCCGGTGCCAGCCAGGCCAGAGGCGCGGCCGCTTCGAGGTCGCTTAGCGCGAGGCTACCGCCGAGCGACAGCCCGGCAGTCGCGTTCAGAAAGCCATCGGGTAACGTGGCCCTGACGTCAGCCGCCAGCTGCCCCAGGAACAGGCGGGACGGCCTGGCCTGCCAGCTCACTGGACCCATGGTGAAGCCCCCAAGGGTCAGGCGCCGTCCCGCACCATGCCACACGGTGCCGGACAAGCCGGTCACCCCAGTCGCAGGCACTCCGAAGAGGGCAAACGCGACCCGGGCGGGCAGGAGGGCGACCAGCGAAAGGACCAGCGCGATCAGGCCGGCAGCCGCAAGCAGACGGATGTGGCGCATTGAACTGCTAGCGACCCGAGAGCACGAGATTAGAGTTTACCCGCCCGGGTTCGCCGCTTGGATCGAAGGAAGCCGAGACCGCGGTAAGGCCATGCCGGGTCTGCAGGTCGGCCAGCCATGCGGTGAGATCATCGAAAGGGGCATTTTCGAGCCGCAGGCGCACGCCATTGGCACCCTCGGGCTGATTGCGCTTCAGGTAGGCACCCAGGCCGCCTTCCCGGGTCGAGCGATCGATGACGACGACGAGCGACTCACCATTGGCGAGGACCGGGCCTGTTGAAGCCCCCTGGGGTCCAAAACGGCGTGCGACCTGTTCGATGTCGCTCAGCAGGCTGCGTTGCTTTTCAACGTCTGCGGCGGCGCGTGCGCGGGCTGCGTAGAGAGGCTGGAGGCCCAGCGCATAGACCAGTGCAAGGACGGCGAAGGCCGCGGCTGCCAGGACCAGCCACCGCTCCCTCGGTGCCAGCTTGTCGAACCACTCACGGAGTGCCGCCGGATTCATCGCCGGGTCCTCACGCGCCATTGCCAGTGATACGGATCCGGCCCTGAATCTGGTCGCCGGCCGCATTGGATGACTGAATTTCGGCCTTGAGCTTGCCCGCCTCGGCCACGAGCTTGCGAATCGAGTCCAGCGTGTCGGCGCTGGGAGCACGCACCTGCAAGTCCAGCACTCCGGAACGGTAATTCAGGCCCTCGATGCTCGCGTTGCCGGTCTTGGCCACCGCGATGGCCACTGTCCGCAGTGTCTCGAGAAACTGGCGGGCCGAAGCGCTTGCAGCGGCACTATCGCCACCCTGCAGCCGGGCATCCACAAGCCCGCGCAGATCACCACCGGCATCAACGCCCGGAAAGGTGAAGCTCGTGGCCTGGCGGATATCAGCCTGCAGAGCTGCACTCTCGCGTTTCAGTCGCCAGGCATCGGCTCCGGTTGCCGCGACAACGACTGCCGCCAGTGCGGCAACGAGAGCTGCTGCCAACCGCCAGCGTGGCCAGTGGCTGCCCAGACTATTGCGTCGCGCGTAATCCCCTTGCAGGAGATTGACGCCAGGATTGGTGACGATGGCGGCGGCCAGCCGCAACAGGGCCCCATCGGGAAGGCGCCGCACTTCGAGACTCTCGACCCGGTCCTGAAGTTGCTCCCAGATCGTGTTCGGCAGACCGTCGACCGTCGCGTCATAGACCTGAAGATTCCGAGGCGGAACCGCCCCATCCGCCCCGACGGGTCGCGGCTGCGCCAGCCACAGCTCCAGCAGGCCATCCAGGGCGTCGAGTTCCGACACGACCGGATCACCCCCGGGGTCACGTAGCAGGGCATGTTGCCGTTCGAGAACCAGCGTCGTGTTGCCGGCGATGTCGAGGACGCCGTCACTGTCGGCGAAGAGCGCCTGGGGCGAAATCTCCGCCGCAGCGAGCTGGGCCTGCCAGGCAACCATCCATTCCCGGCGGACCACCGCGACAGCCACCTGCTCATCGGCAAAGCGCGAGCCGGCAACGAAGTGCAGCTCTTCAACGTCCTCCGCCAGCACGTCCTCGAGCGCGAAGGGAAGCGCCTGGGCGATCCGGTTGGTGCCCTTCACCGGGACGTCGACCCGGGTCCGTAACACCCGTACCGCGGGCACCAGTACCACGGTGCGCCGGCCGGCACACAGGGCCGCCGCATCGGCCAGGGGGCCCGTGCCTGGCGCCAGGACGCAGGCGCCCGTGGGGTCCACGACAGCCCATTCCGCCTGACTGGCAGCCTGACCGGCCCCGCTGGCCAGAGCGGGGTCGTCCGTCAAGAGGCGGATGACAAGGGTTTCACTCATTGCTCATATCGCAAAGCTTCAGTTCGCATCGAAGGTCCGCAGGCGGGTACGCACGCCGGCGCCATCGCGCTGCAGGAGACTGTACATAGTGGACTGCGCAGTGCCAATAGACGCGGTAACGGTTAACAGAAACCAGCTGCTGCGGACGTCGAGGGGGATACTCGGCGAAATCTGGGCCCCGCCAGGGAAATCCGCCCGGAAATCGGCTTCTGATTCATAGGCCCCATTCACGAAGGGCGCCATGTCCAGTGGCGACAGGCCAGGCAGCAGGGACGCCAGCACCAGGTTCGTCGCTGTGTTCACGTTGAGCTTCCAGCGCTCCCCATTCGTCAGGGGCGGCAGTGCCGTGACATGAGGTTGCAGCAACCCGTAGATCTCCGCCGTATACCCCTCAATCGCCATGAGTTCGCTGGTCGACGTGAACCAGAAGTTCGCCGGTCGGTAAGGCGGTTGCCGACTGGTGTACTGGTCATCCTCTGCACCGTCAGGCTCGACGTCAGCTAGCGGATCAATCCAGTCGATAGTCGCATCGGTTAGCGCTGCCGCTGTACCGGCATCTAAAGGTCGCTCGAGGGGGAGGAGTTGCAGAAGTTGCCGATACTGGTCGGCCACGTCCGGGACGCGCTTGCCCCCCGCATCGATCAACCCGTTGAGATTGAAGCGCCCCTGCTGATCCTGCAGGTAGCCTTCAAGCTTGCCGGCCTCCACATCGAAGGACAGGGGCTTGGCCCAGTTTTCCTGGACGGTGTCTTTTCCGCCGTCACCATCGTCGCGATAATCCTCGGCCAGACCAAACTTGGCAAATTCCTCACCGCCGAGATCGTATTGCCGCGCCTGGTCCTGCAGGAGAAGATTCTCGGTCCGGCTCAAGCTAACGCTCGTCTGCCACAGCAGGTTCACCGCCAGCACCGTGGCAATCGCGACCACCAGGATGGCCGTCAGCACGGCGATGCCCGTCTGTCTGCCAGGCGGCGCACCTCTCACTGGGGGACCTCGATGAGCCGTTCGATTTCGCCCCAGTCTTCCAGTTCGAGAGTCATTCGTATGGCGCGGGGGAGGCGGCTGGCTTCTGTCCCGGCGACCGTCCCACCCACATTGCGCAGTGGTGGCCACTGGGGTTGCCATTCGCCGGGACCCTGTTCCGTGTCGAAAAACAGAAACTTTGCCTCCTTGACGCCGGTGAGGAGTGCTTCGCTGCGTGGCTCCTGACCCAGCACACGGTCGACCACCGGCCAGTACTCCCGGAGCAGCTTGCCGTCCTCAAGACGGTATTGCACCCGCTGGAGCGTGCCCCGATGGGGCAACCCCGCCGGATTCGGCCAACCTCCGCGGGTGAGTCGGATCAGGTACTCACCGCGACCCTCCGCCAGCAGGGGCTTCTCGCAGTTGGTGCCCAGCTCATCCCGAACGAAACGGGGCTCCGCGCTGCCCAGATCTGTCGTAATCAGGCGGAGTGCCCGCTGCAGCGTTGCGAGGCGCTCGGTCTGTACCTGGGCCTGCGTTTGCTGGCCCACGATCGCATTCAGCCCGCCGAGCGCCATGGCGCCGATGACGGCGAAGATGCCCATCGCCACGAGCAACTCGAGCAGGGTGAACCCGGCCTGGCGGGGACGAGCAATCATGCTCACGGTCCGGGGGAATCGGGGCAGGACCAGTCGGCTTGGGCAGTGGCGGACGCCCCCTGCGTTGCCTGTGCCGGCCGGCCGAGAAACCCAGTCAGGGTTGTCACGACGGCGTCAGGGCGGTCTGCGAAGGCAATGCTGATATCCACCCGCCGGAGCGCCGCCAGCGGCGTTTTCACCACCTTGATCGTGTAGCGCCACGTCGTCCTCGCCATCTCCACCTCATCCGAACGGCTGCCGATGGCCGGGAATTCGGCCAACAAGCGTAGCCCGGTCATTTCGTTCACGGCCACCCAATTCGCCAGCGTCTTGTCCCGGAGGCGACTGGCAGCAGTCAGACTCTGATTCACCTGACCGAAGGCCGCCATCAGGCCCAGCGCCACAATGACGAGTGCCACCATCACCTCGAGAAGGGTAAAGCCGCGTTGCGGTTGAGGTTCAGCCATCATCCTTCGTCAGCTTGGTCTTGCCGTCGATGGCAACCTCCAGTGAGTAGCTGCGGTCTTCCTCGACGCTGCGCACGCGAATATTGAAGGAGTCGCTGACGTCGCCCGACGAGAAGATGAAGAGCTGGGGTTGGTACTTCTTCGCCACATCTTTCTCGCTGCGATCCAGATTGACAGTGCGGCCCTCTATTTCCAGCTCGAGGGCGAAGACTTTCGGCAGTTCCCGCGGTGCAAACACGTCCGCAGTGATGGGTAACCACTTGTCATCCTCGGGATCGAGCAGGTCCCCGCGGTCGAAAACAGAGAACTCATAGCGCCGGGGATAGAGCCGCAGTCCCAGCTCATGGGACTGAAACGTGGCGTCCTCGAGGGCCAGAGCGACCAGTGTCTCGAGCCGCTCGCCTTCACGCCTCAGTTCCCGGTCGGTTCCGCCAGCAACACCAACCGACAACGTGAACATTGCGGCCATGATGCCGATGATGAACACCACCACCAGCAGCTCGAGGAGGGTAAAACCCCCGGCCCGTCTGGCAACGCTAGTTGAGGTCCCAGTTACCGACATCGGCATCCGGGCCATCGCCTCCGGGTTGTCCATCCCGGCCCAGGGAATAAATGTCGAACGCGCCCTGCTTGCCGGGGTTATCGTAGAGGTAGGGACGTTCCCAGGGATCCTTCGGCATCCGGTCCAGGTAGCCGCCTTCAGGCCACTTCTGCGCAGAGTCCTGCGGTGGCGTCACGAGAGCATCCAGGCCTTCCTGGCCGGTGGGATAGCGGAACCGGTCCAGCCGATAGAGTTTGAGTGCGCTTTCGATCGCCCGGATGTCCTGCTTCACCTTGGCGCCCTGGGCGTCATCGATACGGTTAATCACATTCGGTGCGATCAGGGCGGCGAGAATCCCGATGATCACAATAACGACCATGATTTCGATCAGCGTAAAGCCCCGTGTGGCCCGGAACGACGTGTTCGCGAACTTCATGAATTGACCCTGCGATTCTGCGATGATCCGCCGCAACCCGAAGCGGCAAACAGCCCGACGGGATTATCTGCCACCCGCCAGAGCCTGTCAGCAAGTTTCAGCCAGATTTGACCAAGTGGCCCTAAGCGCCGGACAAATAACGCTTTCCCCTCGGCTGGAATCGTCGTCATTGGTGTGGGCGTCCGGCTTTGCTGTGATGCTCGTCGCACTTCAGTTGCTGCCCGAGGCGTGGCGGCGGGCACTCTGGTACGACCGGGCGGCCATCGGGGACGGCGAGTACTGGCGGATTCTGACCGGCAATCTGGTGCATCTGAGCTGGATGCACCTGGCGCTCAATGTGGCCGCCCTGCTAATCGGCATCTGGGTGTTTTACCCCGCCCGCACTCCCATCGCCTGGGCCATGGCCCAATTTGTGTGCGGCGTCGTCAGCAGCGTCGGGTTATATCTCTTCAGCCCGAACATCGCCTGGTGCGTGGGCATGTCGGGTGCTCTGCACGGCCTGCTGATGATCGGCGCCATCGACTGGATCCGGCAGGGCGATCGGGTGGGCTGGGCCCTGCTGGCGATCTGGTCCGGCAAGCTGGCCTGGGAGCACTGGCAGGGTGCGCTGCCATTCTCGACAGAAACAGTGGGCTCGGCAGTGGTCACGGACGCCCACCTCTGGGGCGCCGTTGGTGGATTGCTGTATGTTGCCGCGGAACAGGTATACCGGCGTCGGGCGCACCGGACCGTCGTGACCTGAGGGTGTGGAGAGCTTGATGTCAACTACAGCAGACCTTCTGTCGCTCACGGGCGAAACGGCACTGGTAACCGGAGCATCGCGGGGTATCGGCGCCGGAATAGCTGACAGGCTGGGGCGTGCGGGTGCGACCGTGATGGGCACGGCCACCACAGAATTGGGAGCAGCGGCCATCACGGAGCGCCTTAGGGCGCTGGGCATTGCTGGTCGCGGTCTCGTACTGGATGCGTCGTCTGCCGAGTCGGTAGCGATGGTGGAAAAGGATATTGCGGCCCGCGAGGGACAGATATCGATCCTCGTCAACAATGCCGGCATTACCCGCGACAACCTCCTTTTGCGCATGAAGGACGAGGAGTGGGATGCCGTAATTGCAACCAACCTGACCGCCGTATTTCTCACCAGCAAGGTCTTTCTGCGTGGCATGGTGAAACAGCGTCGCGGCCGGATCATCAATATCTCATCGGTGATTGGCGCGATGGGCAACGCCGGTCAGGCCAACTACGCGGCGGCAAAGGCAGGAATCGTTGGCTTTTCCAAGTCGCTGGCCCGGGAAGTCGGCAGCCGAGGCATCACCGTGAATGTGGTTGCGCCAGGGTTCATTCAGACGGACATGACCAGCGCACTACCCGAAGACCAGCGCCAGAAGCTCACGGCGCAGATTCCTCTCCAGCGTCTTGGCACCGTGGATGATGTGGCGGGTGCCGTGTTGTTCCTGGCATCGCGCGCGGGTGCCTACGTGACCGGCGAGACCCTGCATGTCAATGGCGGCCTGCTGATGGTCTGAAGCCGGTCACCTTCTTGCCGTGCTAGATTGGCCGAGGGGCTTAACTTAGAATACCCGCCCGTCAGGGGGTGCGATCTGTGCAATGCGCAGGCCGGCTCATCTGCCTGGTCGGTCTCACGAATAGGACATAGCACACATGAGCAGCATTGAGGCACAGGTCAAGAGCATCGTCGCCGAGCAGCTCGGCGTTAAGGAAGACGAAGTCACGAATCAGGCTTCGTTCGTCGATGACCTCGGGGCCGATTCCCTGGATACGGTCGAACTGGTCATGGCCCTCGAGGAAGAATTCGAGACCGAGATTCCTGATGAGGACGCCGAGAAGATCAAGACGGTCCAGCAGGCGATCGACTACATTACCCAGCGCGCGCCGGCTTCCTGATCAGCCCGGAATGTCCAATCGACGCGTCGTGGTCACCGGGATGGGGATCATCTCCCCGGTGGGCAATGACTTGGAGACGGCCTGGCAGAAGGTCGTCGGCGGCGTCAGCGGCATTGGGCCCA
Organism: uncultured Chromatiaceae bacterium; assembly: GCA_964391025.1. Taxonomy (GTDB): domain Bacteria; phylum Pseudomonadota; class Gammaproteobacteria; order Steroidobacterales; genus SHZI01. The sequence goes on along the minus strand of CAYMKJ010000124.1, from coordinate 25,264 downwards.
TTACTGATTTCGACGTCAGTCAGTTCTCGACGCGCTTTGGCGGCAGTGTCCGCAACTTTGATGCCAGCCTTTACGTGCCCGCCAAGGATCTCAAGAAGATGGATCCGTTCATACACTTTGGCATCGCCGCGGCATCCCAGGCGGTATTGCAGGCGGGGCTGAAGGACAGCGGTCATTCACCCGACCGGATCGGCGTGGCAATGGGTTCCGGCATCGGCGGCATCGGGACAATCGAGGCCAATCACGAGCGTTTGCAGGAGGGCGGTCCGCGCAAGATCTCACCCTTCTTTGTTCCAGCCAGCATCATTAACATGATTTCTGGTCACGTCTCCATCCAGTATGGGTATCGTGGTCCAAATATTGCGCTGGTCAGCGCGTGCTCAACGGCAACGCACTGCATAGGGATGGCGGCCCGGCTGATCACCCACGGCGACGCAGACGTCATGCTGGCCGGTGGCGCGGAGCACGGCATCACGCCCATGGGCCTCGGTGGGTTTTGCGCAGCGCGGGCCCTGTCCCAGCGGAATGACGACCCCGCAACGGCGAGTCGGCCTTGGGACAAGGAACGCGACGGCTTCGTGCTGAGTGACGGCGCAGCCTGCCTGGTGCTCGAGGAGTTCGAGGCAGCGCGTAAACGCGGCGCAGAGATTTTTGCCGAGGTGGTTGGCTTCGGCATGAGTGCCGACGCCTACCATATGACGGCGCCACCGGAGCAGGGGGGGGGCGCCCAGGCGTGCATGGTGGCGGCCCTGAATGACGCCGGGCTCAATCCGGATCAGATCAGCTACATCAATGCCCACGGCACTTCCACGCCGCTCGGTGACCTTGCAGAGACGCGCGCTATCCGGGGCGTGTTTGGCGCTCACGCTGGCAAGCTTGCCGTCAGTTCCACGAAGTCTACGACTGGGCACCTGCTCGGCGCTGCCGGTGCAGTCGAGGCGGTGTTCAGTGTGCTGGCGATTCGCGATCAGGTCGCACCGCCGACTGTCAACCTGCACGCTCCGGACCCGGAGTGCGATCTGGATTACGTCCCGAACGCAGCTCGGAACATGACGATCAACAGTGTCCTCAGCAACTCGTTCGGTTTCGGGGGCACTAACGGCAGCCTGATCTTCCGACAGGTCTGAGCCCGAATCCGATGGCCCAGCATGCGGCCGTGGCAGTCCAGCCGGTGGCGCTGCCAGACGACTTCGACCTGCTCGAGATGCACGCCGGTCGTCCAGACCGATACCCCTACCTGCTGGAAAGCGTCGCTGCAGACCGCGATGGTCGCGGTGCTGTAGAGGCTTACGATATTCTCTTTGCGTTCCCTGGTGAAACCCTAAGCCTGGACGCGCATTTCCGCCTACACGGGGCCCAGCGGCAAGAGAGCAACGGCTTTCTGCCGGCCCTGGACGAGTGGTGGCGGAGCAATCGGGTGGCAGCGGATCCGGACGTAGCCCTCCCGTTCCATGGGGGCTGGTTCCTGTACCTGGGCTACGAACTGGTCACGCAGATCGAGCCCACGATTCGCGCCACCGCCCCGCCTGCCGGACCCGTCGCTTTCGCCACGCGGATTCCGGTCGCGCTGGTGCGTAACCGCCGCGCCGGCTCCGCCTGGATCGTTGCGGAGCCGGCTTACGGCGAGGCCATGGACCAGCTCAGGCAGGACATCGAGACCTGCCGAGCGCCGCCGCAGGCGACGACCCCTGGTCGGACGCTGGTCACGGGCATCATCGAGCCAGAGCCGGCTGCTTTTCTGTCCGCCGTAGCGGACGTCCGCGAACTGATCGCATGCGGCGACGTTTACCAGGTAAACCTGGCACGGCACTGGCTGGCCACGGTCAGTGACGGGGCCCGACCCGCGGACATCTATCGCCAGCTGCGCCGGACAAATCCGGCGCCGTTTGCGGGCATCGCCACGCTTGGCGACTGGACACTGATCAGTTCGTCGCCGGAACGCCTCGTGCGCTGTCGTGGTGGCGTGGTGGAAACGCGGCCCATTGCCGGTACGTGGCCAACCGCCGATGATCCGTCTCTCGAGGACGCCCACCGACGCCAGCTGCTGGCCAATCCAAAGGAGCGTGCCGAGCACATCATGCTGATTGATCTCGAACGGAACGACCTCGGTCGTGTCAGTGAACCTGGTTCGGTTGAGGTTGACGAGTTCATGGTTGTAGAGTCCTACGCCCATGTACACCACATCGTCTCCAACGTGCGTGGGCGGTTGCGGCCGGACGTGTCGCCCGGTGAACTGATTCGGGCCATGTTCCCCGGCGGGACGATTACGGGTTGCCCGAAGGTGCGGTGCTTGGAGATCATCGCCGAACTCGAGCCGCTGCCGCGAGGCCCCTACACGGGCTCCATGGGCTATCTGAATCGGGATGGCAGCTGCGATCTGAACATCCTGATACGGAGCTTTGTCATGCGGGGACGGGAGCTGTCCTTCGCGGCTGGCAGCGGCATCGTTGCCGATTCCGACCCGACACGGGAACTCGAAGAGACGCGCGCCAAGGCCAAAGGCCTGCTGCTCGCTCTCGGGGGATAGCCCAGCATGGAGCACTGGTGGATCAATGGACAGCCCGGTCGCCTGATTGATGTGACCGACCGCGGATTCACGTATGGCGACGGCCTGTTCGAGACCATCGCCATTCGCGCTGGTCAGGCCCGCTTCCTGGCCCTCCACCTGGATCGCTTGCTGGCAGGATGCGGCCGACTGCGCATCGCGGTGCCGGCGCGCACGATCCTGGACGCAGATCTGGCGGCAGCGGCCCGCGGGATCCGGCACGGTGTTCTCAAGGTCATCGTCACCAGGGGCTCTGGACCCCGCGGCTATGGTTTGCCAGCGCAGCCCGCTACCACCGTGGTCTGGGGAACAGGGGAGAGTCAACCGCTGCCGTCGCTGCCAATTGAGATTCGCTGGTGTGAGACCATGGTGGCTGCAAATCCCGCAACGGCGGGGCTCAAGTCCCTGGGTCGACTCGACCAGGTGCTCGCACGCGCTGAGTGGTCCCAGCCGGAGGTGGCCGAGGGGCTGATGATCAGCACCGAGGGGCGGCTCATTGGTGGCACCGCAAGTAATGTATTTCTGGTGGCAGGTGACCGGGTTCTCACGCCCAGCCTGCACAGATCCGGCATTGCCGGGGTCATGCGGCGGGTCGTCATTGAAGCAGCGAACAGGGCGGGAATCGCGATCTTAGAAGCGCAGCTCGCCCCGTCAGAAGTCCGGAATGCAGCGGAGGTCTTCGTGACGAATGCCCTGACCGGGATTCGCCCCGTTCGGCGACTTGGTACGCAGACCTGGCGCACCGGACCCACTACACAGTACCTGCAACAAATGCTGGCCGCTGCCGGAGTCGGGGAATGCGCCGGAGAATCCTGATCCCACTCTTCATTGCCACCGGCCTCGTGGCCGGCAGCGCCCTGTGGGTGGGCAACTACCTGGCCAGCCCGCTCACCATCCCTGCAGAGGGGTACCGACTCGAGATTGAGCCCGGCACGGCCTGGTCCTCCGTTGCCCGGCGACTTGCTGACGATGGCATCACATCCTTCGCGCCGGTCCTTACGGCCTTTGGGCAACTGACAGGGCAGTCGGGCCGTATTCAGGCTGGCGAGTACGATCTGCTTCCCGGGTTGACGCCAGGGACACTCCTGCAGGAACTGGTTTCGGGGCGCGTCGTGCTGCACAAGCTGACCCTGGTGGAGGGCTGGTCTGTGCGGGACATGCTGCGTGCGATCGGGGCGGAGCCGGCTCTTCAGAAAACGCTCCAGGCGTCTCCGGCTGGCGACGTGGCCACCGCACTGGCCCATGAACTGGGCCTGCCATGGCAGAGCGCGGAGGGCGCCTTCCTGCCCGAAACCTACCTGTTCGCCCGCGGCACGACAGATCGGGAAATCCTCTCCCGCGCCCATAAGGCGCTCAACGACCGGCTCAATCAGGCCTGGGTAACCCGGCGTCCGGACCTGCCGCTGGCCAATCCCTACGAACTCCTGATCCTGGCCTCCATCGTCGAGCGGGAGACCGCGCTGGCCAGCGAAAGACCACTGATTGCCGGTGTCTTTATCCGGCGCCTCCAGAAAGGCATGCGTCTACAGACCGACCCCACTGTCATCTACGGCCTCGGGCCCCGCTTCGACGGGAATCTGACCCGGGTTAATCTGGAAACGGATTCCCCCTGGAATACGTACACACGCGATGGCCTCCCGCCAACGCCTATCGCTGCACCCAGCGTTGCGTCTATCCAAGCTGCATCGCGGCCGGTGGATGGCAAGACGCTGTTTTTTGTGGCCAGTGGAAATGGCGACGGCAGCCACCGGTTTACCGCTACGCTGAAGGACCACGAGGCGGCGGTCCGCGACTACCTGGCCGCGCTGAACCGGCGCAACGGCAACTGAGGGCACAGGCCATTGGTCAGTACTGCTAAATCGTCCGGCCGCTTCATTACGGTCGAGGGCATAGAGGGAGTTGGGAAATCCACCAATCTCAGTTTTGTCGCCAATGAACTGCGCCGTGCCGGTCATGCCGTGGTGGAAACGCGTGAACCCGGCGGGACCGCACTCGGCGAACGGATCCGGGAGTTGCTGCTGAGTCCGGACACCCGGATCGGGCCACTCGCCGAGCTGCTCCTGATGTTCGCCGCCCGGGCCACGCATCTGGACGAGGTGATCAGGCCCGCGCTCGGCAGCGGCAAATGGGTGGTGTGCGACCGGTTCACTGACGCCAGTCATGCCTATCAGGGTGGTGGTCGAGGCCTGCCCGGAACGACAATCAACACCTTGGCGTCCCTGGTACAGGGAGACCTGCGCCCGGATCTCACCCTGTTACTGGACGCTCCGCTGAGGATCTCTGCAGAACGGCAAGCAGGCCGTGGGCATCGGGACCGGTTCGAGCAGGAGCCCTCCCAGTTCTTCGGGCGGGTGCGGCAGGCCTATCTGGACCTGGCGGCTGGGGACCCGGCTCGGGTCCGGCTGATTGATGCCAGTCGGCCTCTGACGGACGTGCAGGAAGACATTCGCCGGGCCCTGGCAGAACTAAGTTATAAGTTAGAGGGCTTATAAGGCATGCAGGCCAAGCTTCTGGACGGGAATACATTCTAGATGTTTCATGCTCCCTGGCTCGACGGGGCCATGCAACGCTTCGAGGCGCGCCTGGCCCGCGGACAGACTCCCCAGGCGCTGCTGATTTACGGGCCTGCCGGCATCGGCCGGCGGCACTTCGCCCTGGCCGTGGCGGCCCGGCTCCTTGGTTCCGACTGGCGACCCCAGATGGATACACCCGCTGACCAGCTGGGCGGAGTACCTCACCCGGACTACTGGAGTGTCGGGCTCGACGACGAGTCCCGCGTGATCAAGATCGATCAGATCCGGGATTTGAATCAGGCCCTTAACCTGACCAGCCAGCGCCGGGGCTGGAAAGTCGGGATCGTCTCGCCAGCTGAGGTGATGACCCACAACGCAGCCAATACGCTACTAAAAACCCTGGAAGAACCACCGCCGGCCACTACGATGCTGCTGATAGCTGATGCCCTGAGTCGCCTCCCGCCAACGATCGTCAGTCGGTGCGAGCGCATACGCCTGTCACCGCCAACCCGTCCGGCTGCTCTGGCCTGGCTCGTCGACCGGCATCCGGACCGCTCTGCCTGCGAACGGGCCCTGGCGTTCACGTCCGGCGCGCCACTGGTGGCGCGGACCCTGCTTGGTGAGGGGCAGGGCGCGGGCGTCGGCAAGGTGCTGGCCGATTTGGGCGACGAACTACAGCAACTCATCGACCGGGCCATTCCGCCCACGACGCTTGCCCGTACCTGGGCCAGGCGCGACGCCGGGGTTTGTCTGCGCTGGCTGTACCTGCAGGCTGCAGAACTGATGCGCCGGCAAGTGCGGACGCCGGGTGATCCAGGATCCGCACTGCTGCCCTTGATAATTCCGGAAGGGCCCGTGAACATGGCAGCCTGCTGCGCCTACCTCGATCAGGTCATGGAGGCCCAGCGCCTCAGGGACCGTTCGCTGAACATGGAAGCGACGTTCGCTGACTTGCTCATGTGGTGGTACGGTGCGGCTGGAGCCACCAGGTAGGGATATGTCGAAACCAGGATTGCTGACACTGACGATCAGGGACAAGAGCGCCCTGTATCTTGCCTATATGCCGTTCGTTCGTAACGGTGGTCTGTTCATTCCAACCAGCAGTAGCTACCGGATCGGTGACGAGGTCTTCATGCTCCTGAATATGATGGGCGAAGACGAAAAGATCCCGGTGGCGGGCCGGGTGATCTGGGTAACACCCAAGGGCGCACAGGGCAAGCGTACGGCGGGAATTGGTGTCCAGTTCAGTGAGCAGGATGGCGGCACTACCCAGAAGAAGATCGAGAACTACCTGGCGGGTGCCCTCGGCGGGGACAAGCCCACGCACACGATGTGACGGCCGCTTTAGCGGCCGATATGCAACGGTCGTTTTAACGGCTGATCAGGTTTAGCCCGCCGCGCAACACCCGGGTGTCGAAACCCCGCTCATTGAGCACGAACGCACCGGCGGAGCTCCGGCGCCCGGTATCGCAACACACGACGTAGGTGGTAGCGGTATCGAGGGTATTGAGCTTCAGTCTGATGAAGTACAGGGGAATATTGACAGCCCCGGGCTCGTGATAGGCCTCAAACTCGCTGGGCAGGCGGACATCCAGCCACTTACCCCCGGCGGCGACGATGCGCCGCGCTTCTTCATGATCGACCCAGGCCACCATGGGTTCGTTCAAGAGTGTGTTGAAGTCGTGCTTGCCGAGGCGCATCAGAGCACCATCGGTCAACATCGTGACTGTCGCGTTCCGCCGGCTTTGCGAAATCAGCGCTTCCTCGCCGAATGTGTCACCCACGTTCAGTTCAGCGAGCTTGATCCCTTCCTTGTTCAGCGGCGTCTCCCGGTTAACCGCGCACCGGCCCCGGGTGATCACGTAGAAGTAATCGCCTTCGTCACCCTGCTTGATGACCACGTCGCCGGCATTGACGTGCACCTGCTTCATCCGCATGAATATCGCCTGGATATTGCCGGGCGGAATACGGTGGAAGGCCTTGGTTTGGAGCAGGGTGGTCATCCAGTCGTCCGAATTGCCGCGCTCGTCACTGCGCAACTCATTGACCTCGTAACTGCCGGTCTGGTCCCAGGTCAGCATGACGTCGAGCAACTCCGTATCGACGGAGACGTACTCCACGCGATCAGCGGCCCGAACGGTGTAGCGGCGGGGCAGTATCGGCGTGATGGGATGGCGGGCTTCGTCCGTATTGGCCCGGAGCAGACGGACATTGCCGTTGCGGTCGGTCAACTCCAGCGTCCCGGAAACGAGGTAATAGGTGCGCTTATCCGTGTCACCCTCACGGAGCAGCGGTTTACTGCCATCGAGGGTCCGAACCTCCATCTTCTTGGCCAGTGCCGCCACGTTTTCCCGCTTCAGCCCATCTAGGGGGGAAAAACGCCGCAGCAGGTCCGGGGTAACAGTTGAGTCATCCATTAGCGATGCATTGTAACCGTAAGAATTTCCGGGGTGAAAGCGCTCAACGCCCGAATCTGTGACGTCAGTTCCGCAGGCGCGTCCAGCCGGGCGACGGCTTGAAGCGAGGCCCGTGCCGTTCAGCCAGCTCTCGAAGCTTGGACTCGACCCGAGAAATGCCGAGTTCGCGCGCGTAGTGCAGCGGGCCGCCCCGAAAGGGCGCAAAACCGGTCCCGAAGATGACGCCCGCGTCCACGAGGTCCGGGTCACTGACGATGCCATCGTGCAGGCAGGCGGCTGCTTCATTGAGCATCGCGTAGATCAGCCGGTCCTGAACGGCAGGACTCGCAGAACCCCACTCAGCGTCCGGGCGCACCGGTTTGCGGTCCCGGTAGGTATAAAAGCCGGAACCGGTCTTCAGGCCCAGATGTCCCTGCCTGACCAACTCCTCCAGCTCTGGCGCCGGGCTTCGCCCCAAGACTGGCGCCAGAATCCGTGCCACGTGATCAGCCACGTCGAGTCCCACCGAGTCGGCCAGCTCCACCGGCCCGATCGGCATGCCGAACTCCGTCGCCGCCTGGTCTATCTCCGCCAGCGGGACGCCTTCCCGCATCATCTCCATCGCTTCGCCAATGTAGGGTGCCAGGATCCGGTTGACCAGAAAGCCAGGATGGCTGCGGCACGGAACGGGCAGCTTGCCAATCTGGCGCACAAATGCCGTTCCGGCACTGAGCGCGTCAGAAGCGCTGCTCGTCGCCGCGATGATCTCCACCAAGGGCAGCTTGGCGACCGGGTTGAAGAAGTGCATGCCGATCAGCCGGCCCGGTTCGCGGAGACAACCGCTGAGCTGCTCCAGGGGAATACTGGATGTGTTCGTGGCCAGGACCACTCCGGGCCTCATGCTGGGTTCGAGGCGCTCGTAAACGTCCCGCTTGACCTTGAGGTCCTCAAACACGGCTTCGATGACCAGGTCGGCCGTCGCCGCGCCTGCGCCAGCGGGATCCGCGCGCAGACGGGCGACTGCGGCTTCGATGGCCTCCGGCTTCTTGAGCTTGCTCGCGAAAAGCCTGACAGCCCGCGCCAGCGCCGGCTCGATGAACTTGAGTTCCCGATCCTGCAGTGTGACGTCCAGGCCCCGCAGGGCGCACCACGCGGCTATATCGCCGCCCATGACACCCGCACCCACGACGTGCACGCGGCGGATGCGGGCCTTCGTGGTGACGAGCTTCTTGAGCCTTTCCTGCAGGAAGAAGACCCGGACGAGATTGCGGGATGCGGGTGTCATCACCAGACGCCCAAACGACCGCGCCTCGGCTTCGTAGGACGCCACCGAGGGGGCTGCCCCAAACTCTACCCAGAGATCAATGATGGCGCCCGGGGCCGGATAGTGCTCGGGGCGTGCCTTAGCGCTCGTCTTTTGGCGCAGGGCACGCGCCAGCATTGGCCGGACGGGCTTAAGGGCCAGCAGCCGGTCCACCAGCGACACTGGCCGCCGTGGTGCCGGCGTTGCAAGCTGTCGGGCTGCGGCTGCGCGCCAGTCCCCGTCCGTGACCAGAGCATCCACGAGGCCGGCACCCAGTGCCTCGCCCGGCCGCAGGGAACGCCCGGTAAGCATCAGGTCCATGGCCTTGCGCACGCCGACGAGTCGCGGCAGGCGGACCGTGCCGCCGAACCCCGGATGGACGCCCAGCTGCACCTCGGGCAGGCCGAAGACGGGTTCCGAACCGGCCACTGCAAGCCGATAGGTGCAAGCCAGGGCCAGCTCGAGGCCGCCACCGAGCGCGAAGCCATTCAGCACGGCAACGGAGGGATAGGGCAGCTGTTCCAGGTGCTCGAGGACCATCTGGCCCTGGCGGGTTAGCGCAAAGGCGCGCTCCTCGGAGTTCAGTGTCGGGAACTCATTGATGTCGGCGCCCGCGATGAAACCGGATTCCTTGCCGGAATAGATCACCAGCCCGTTAAGCCGCCGCCGGGCCAGTTCCTCCAGGATCGTGTCCAGCTCGGCCATGGTCTCGGCAGAGAGGGTGTTTGCCCCAGCATCCTGCCGATTGAAACAGAGCCAGCCAACGCCATTGACATCGCAGTCCAGCTGCCAGTGACTCAGAAGACCTGCGGTAGACGAAAATCCGGCGGTCGTCATGGCACTACCTCAACTCGAAATCGCACAGGAGCGGCAAGTGATCGGAATGCAGGATCTTGGGCACTTCAAATGACGAGATCTCGATCCCCGCCCCGTACAGGATGAAGTCCAGCTCCATGCGTGGCGACTTGCTGGGGTAGGAAGGAAGACTTTCCACGTTGGCGCTGCGCAAGCCCGCCGCCTTCATGAACAAGAACATTTCGCTCTCGCCCCAGAAGGTATTAAAGTCACCGGCCACAATAACCGGTTTCCGGGCCCCCGAGATGAGATCGTAGAGGTGACGAAGTTGAAACTGCCGGTGCCGGTACTTCAGCGACAGGTGCACCAGGAAGATGACCAGGCCGTCCAACTCCAGTTCGATAATCAGCCGCTTGATGCCGGTATCGAAGTAGTGGAAACGCTCCCCCAGGATGTGGGGGGCGGCAAGGAATGCATTGGCCTGCTTGCGCAGGATCGGTAGCATCTGGTTCAGGGACTCTTCCCCGTACTTGCACTCGTAGCAGGAGTAATGCCCCAGGGCGCTGGCAATGGACTCCGCCTGGTTCACGCCACCGCTGCGAACGGAGCCCACATCCACCTCCAGCAGTCCGACCACATCGGGGCGGCACGCTTTGATGAAATCTATGATGTTGTCGAGGTTTCCGGGATTGCCGAACAGGTAGCCTGCTCCAGGAACGGGCAGCTGGGGCGGCATTCCGGCGCCTACCGCGTAGCGAATGTTGTACACCAGGAGGCGCATTGGTCTTCGCAGTGTAATGCCCGCTTACGTGCGTTGAAACTCCGTGGTATTTTCCAGACCGGGAAAAGGAGGGTAGGGCGGTGTCAGATACAAGTCCGATCCGGGTCTTCGTCAGTCACCTCTTCGAGAAGCACCCGGATTACCTGCGCGTCTTTGAGTACCTGGAGAGCCGGGAGCGATTTTCCTACCTTAATGTCAGCAACCCCGAGCATATGCCCGGGGGTGGCAAGGAAGGCCTCAAAGACGAGTTGCGCAACCAGATCAGGGCATCCGAAGTGATGGTTCTGCCCGTTTCGATCTACGAGCTCAATCGGGATCTCGTGACGTTCCAGATGGATTGCGCCGGCGCATTCGGCAAGCCCATTATTGGGGTGAAATCCTTCGGCGATACCGTCGTCATCCAGAAGACCATCCTCGACCGGGCAACCGACGTGGTGGAATGGAATGCCCGAAGTCTGGAGGATGCCCTTCTACAACACGCCCGCCACCAGAAAACGGGGCGCTGGGACTTAGTCGAGTTCAAGCTGGACTAGCGGCTGCAGACCCCACCGCGGCGTCCTGCCGCAGTCTGTTGCGCTTGTTACGATCCAGCCCGCTCACGTAAGCTTTGCCCCCCGCCGGGTAGCCCGGCGTCACCTCGGACGGCACAGGGGCCTTCGAAAGCCTGGCCGCCTCCACGAGCATGGTCATTCAGACAGACGCGCTGATCATCGGTGCAGGCCCGTGCGGCCTGTTCCAGGTATTTGAACTCGGACTACTGGGTATCAAGGCTGACATCATCGATTCCCTGCCTGCTGCCGGGGGCCAGTGCACCTGGTTGTACCCGGACAAGCCCATCTACGACATCCCTGCGGTGCCGGTGTGCACGGGCGCCGGACTTGTGGCCAGTCTGATGACGCAGATCCAACCCTTCAATCCGGTGTTCCACCTGAGCGAGGAGGTGGTCGCGTTGCAACCCATCGAGGGTGGCTTCCGGGTGCGCACCGCCCCTGGCAAGGAGTTTCTGGCGAAAACGATTTTCATTGCGGGCGGCGTGGGGTCATTCCAGCCGCGCAAGCTGCACCTGGACGGAGCCGACGCCCTGGAGGGGCGTTTTGTTCACTATCGGGTCCAGGATCCGGCGCTTTTCAAGGGCAAGCGCCTGGCGATTCTGGGTGGTGGGGACTCGGCTCTCGATTGGGCGCTGGCGCTGGGTCCCGATGCGGCAGCTCTTACCCTGATCCACCGGCGAGACGACTATCGGGCGGCGCCAGCGTCCGTGACTGCGCTCAAGTCGCGCGCGGCAAGCGGTGCCGTCGAGATCATCGAATCGGCGAGCGCCACAGCCCTCCGGCGCGATGGCGACCGCCTGACCGGCATGGAACTCAGCCTCAAGGACGGAAGCCCACGGATAGTCGAGGCAGATCACGTGCTGGTCTTTTTCGGTCTGTCGCCCAAACTTGGGCCCATCGCCGAGTGGGGCCTGACATTGCACAAGAAGGCGATCACCGTGGACACCGAGGCCTTTCAGACCAACGTTCCCGGGATCTTTGCCATTGGTGACATCTGCGACTACCCGGGCAAAAAGAAACTCATCCTCAGCGGCTTCCACGAGGCGGCGCTGGCGGCCTTCGCTGCCAAAGCACTGATCGAGCCCGGCAAGAAGGTCCATCTGCAGTACACCACCACCAGCCCCCTGATGCACAAACGCCTCGGCGTGGCAGATTGAGCAGCGGAGCTCCGTGATCCGGAGTCCTGTGATCCGGAGGCCCGTTGTCATTGCGCATCGGGGCGCAAGCGGTTACCTGCCGGAACATACGTTGCCGGCCAAAGCCCTGGCGCACGGCATGGGCGCTGACTTTCTCGAGCAGGATGTCGTGGCCTCGCGTGATGGCCAGCTGCTGGTCTTTCACGACCTGTATCTCGATCAACTCACAGACGTCGCCCAGTGCTTCCCGGGCCGAGCCCGGTCCGATGGCCTGCACTACTGTATCGATTTCAGCCTCGCGGAACTGCAGGCTCTGAGGGTCACGGAGCGGCGCCGCAAGAAAGGCTCCGGAGCGCGTTTCCCGGCGCGCTTCCCGGTCGATACCGGCTCATTCCGCATCCACACACTCGAGGAGGAGTTGGATTTCATTCAGGGCCTCAATCGCTCTACGGGGCGGCGGACCGGCGTTTATGCCGAGATCAAGGCTCCCGAGTGGCACGAGCAGCACAAATTCGCCCTTGGCGACCGGCTGATCGAGACCATGAGTGCGTTTGGCTACTGCACGCGAGATGACGGCTTCTTCGTGCAGTGTTTCTCCGGTCCTGAACTGCGCCGTGTGCGGGGCAAGTACGGCGCCGAAGTTCCGTTGATCAGGCTGCTGGAGGAGGGCGCGGAGGTTACCCGGGAGGCACTAGAGGCCATAGCCGAGTATGCGCAGGGCATTGGACCGGCACTGAGCCTTGCGTGGCCCGACAACGGGCTGGTCAGGCTGGCCAGAGAACTTGGCCTGCTGGTTCACCCGTTCACGTTCCGCGCCGATGAGTTGCCAGACGGCTTTAGGACCTTCACTGAGCTGCTCACGACGTTCCTGGACGTGCTGGAGGTCGACGGTGTGTTCACGGACTTCCCGGACATCGTGGTCCAGCACATTCGCCAGCGCAGCTAGTCGGGCCGGCGTTGCGGTACGCGTTCAATCCGGTCCGCTGGCGGCGGATAGAAGCAGGGTCAGGATCGCGATCCGAAACGGATTGGGGGCATCGGACAACCTCTTAAAATGCGTATAATATATATTATGTTAAATAATAGGTAGGGCTCGTGCGAGCTGGTCCAAAACTAACGCTGTGTATAATTTCGGGCCGTTCAAGGCTCCGGCATTCGCCCACAAGGTATTAATGACATCTGCCGCTCGCCAGGCTCGGACGGTTCAACTCGGCATGGTGAGCGGCCACCTTGCTTGTCTGGCTGCCCTGGAAACGGGGGTTAGCGCCGCGGCGCTGCTGGTGGCGAGCGTGGCCTATGTTCTCCGGGCGTTTGGCATCACCGCCGGCTTTCACCGCCTGCTTGCTCATGGCTCCTTCAAGACCGGGCGCACCACCCAATTTGTCCTGGCACTTCTGGGCTCACTGGCAACGCAAGGCGGTCCGCTCTGGTGGGTGTCCCACCACAGAAACCATCACCGGTATTCAGATACCCCCCGGGACCTGCATTCTCCACGCCAGCGTGGTTTCTGGTACTCCCACATGGGCTGGATGTGGGACAAGGCCAGCTTCGAGGGGCCGGCAATCAACGTCAAAGAACTCTACCGGTTTCCCGAACTGAAGGCCCTGCAGCACTATTACCCGCTGTTGATCCTGGGACAGGGGTTGGCCTTCTATGGTCTCGGCGCATTCCTTGGCTACTACTTCCCGGACACCGGCACCACAGGTCCGCAAATGCTTGTCTGGGGTTTCATTATCAGCACAGTCGCGCTCTGGCACGCCACATTCATGGTGAACTCAGTGTGTCATGTCTGGGGCAAGCGGGCCTACGAGACAGGTGATGCGAGCACCAATAACCCGCTGGTGGCGCTTCTGACCCTTGGCGAGGGTTGGCACAACAATCACCACAAGTTCGGGTACTCGGCCCGCCACGGCCTGGAGTGGTGGCAGATCGATCTGACCTACCTGAGCCTGCGCGGTCTCGAGGTGCTGGGCCTCGTCGGTGAACTCAAGTTACCGCGACAAGTCCCGGCCGCCGCCTGAACGGCGCTACCTGGGCGACTTCCAGTCGGGTTCCCAGCTCACAGTCACGGCATAACAACGCGATCGATGACTATCGCGACAGGGCCCGCCGTTGCTGAGGTTCGCTGCCACCGCGCCTCTCCGTAAACGTCACCCGGTTTGGCGATTGGATCTCCCCCATTGGCGACCCGGGCAACTAGTTTCGCCTCATCCAGACTAGCCAGGGTCCGTCCCGGCAACATGATGTCGGCATCACTGATCTGCAGAGTGACGGGCAATTCGCCCGCCTGCCGTCGAATGACTGCCAGTGGCGGTCCGGCGTTCCGGGCATCCCGGACGAAAACAAACAGGGGTGCGGAGGCGGATACCTGCGCACGAACCGCCGCACTCACGGACACCGTGACGCTTATACCGACCGGGCCGGCCATTCCCGGCGATGATGCGGCTGCCGACGTCGAACCGGCACGCGGCGTGTCGCCCGCATCGAGTTCGGCAAGTTGGGTTTCGATGATCTGCCGGACCCGCTCGGGCGGCGCCAGCTCCAGCAGAGTCCGCCAGCGTTCCCGGGCGACCGCGGGCTGGCCGCGAGCGAGGCTCAGGAGCCCGCCGTACCACAGCCCCTTGGGATTGCGTGGTTCCGCCTTGAGGACGGCCTCAATGTCGTCGCCGACAGGCCCGGAAAGCGAGCCGGGATCAAGCACAATCCGGGCCTCCGCCACGCCCAGTCGCGCGTCAACATTGCGACCCTCGGAAAGATCCAGCGCGCGCTGATAGGCATTGGCAGCATCGGCTGGCCGGTTGAGACTGAGATACGAACTGCCCAGCAGGATCCACCCCTCCTCGTCTGCCGGCGCCGCCTGCAGCTTGCGTTCGAGCGACGTGACCGCCTGTTCGACCGAACCCGCGGCGGGGGATGCGGATACCGCGATTCCGGCTTCAGGCTCGCGCCAGTCATACTTACTGACGAGTAGATAGACAAGGACCACCACGGCCGGGATGACGAGTGCCGTCAGCGTCGCCGCCACTGGATGGGCACCGCTCGCGGAACGAAGCAAGGGCCATACAACGAGGCCCACGGCAAGGATGGTGAACAGGACGGCAATGGCCGCGAAGACTGTCAACTGCTACACCCTCAGGCCGCCGCTGGCGGACCCTCTTCGTCGTCGGCCGGCACGGGCAAAGCCGCCCGCCTTTGAAGAATCCTGCGCAGTGCAAAGCCTCCGGCCAGCAGCAACAAGAGTGGCGCCAGCCATAACACGGCCGTGCTCGTCTTGAAGCGCGGGTTGTACAGCACGAAATCGCCATAACGATCCAGGAGAAACGTCTTGATCTCTGCTTCCGAGCGTCCCGCTTCAATCATCTGACGGATCTCGCGCCGCAGATCCGACGCCAGAGGAGCGCTGGAATCAGCGATAGTCTGATTCTGGCAGACAAGGCAACGCACCTCATGGGTTAGCCGCGCGTACGTCTCCTGCTGCACCGGATCGGACAGTTTGGCATCCGTGTCCATGGCGCGACTTAACGCCGGACCCAGCGCCAGCGTCAGCACGCAGATCCCCCACGCCCAGAGCCGTCTCACCGCCCTGCCCCCGCCGCGGCGATTCTTGGCAGGAACTGGTCGCGCCAGACATCGAGGGTGAGGGGCGCGATATGCTTGTAAAGCACTGTGCCATCCGGGCCAATGAGAAAGGTCTCCGGCGCACCGTAGACACCCCAGTTGATGGCTGTCCGGCCATCCGGGTCGACACCGACCGCCACGTAGGGATTCCCCAACGTCGTCAGCCATTTGAGCGCCAGCTGCGGGTCGTCCTTCCAGTTAATGCCAAAGATCGGGATACCGCCATCTCTCGCCAGGGCGAGCAGCGTCTCGTGCTCCTGGCGACAGCCTGCGCACCAGGTCCCCCAGACATTCACGAGACTGGTCTTGCCCAGGAGATCCTTGCGCCCAATCGTCCGGGCAGGATCATCCAGGCGAGGCAGGGTGAATTCAGGCGCAGGCTTACCGACCAGAGGCGATGGTACCAGCGCCGGGTCCTTGCCCAGACCGATGACAAAAACAACCACCAGCAGCCCGAAGAGACCCACGGGCACAAGGAAGCGCCACATCACCCTGCCAGATTCGACGTGCAAGGTCAGGGCTGCGCTGGCTGAACGGCATGCTGAGGAGCGGTCGCCACCGCGGCCTCCCGGGCGCGCCGCCGGTACCGGCGGTCCGTGCCGGCCAGCAGGCCGCCCAGAGCCATCACAATCGCGCCCAGCCAGATGAAGCGCACCAGCGGCTTGTACTGCAGACGGACACTCCAGGCACCGTCGCCCAGTTCATCGCCCAGCGCAACGAACAGATCCCTGGACCAGCCCGCATCAATTCCCGCTTCTGTCATGGCGGAACTACGCACGAGATAGGTGCGCTTCTCCGGGTACAGCGTGGCAACCGGACGGCCACCGCGGGTGACTGTCATCTCGCCACGCAGACCCTGGTAGTTCGGGCCACTCAACGGTTGGGTTCCCTTAAACGCGATCTCGTAGTCGCCTACGCGGGCCGTTTCTCCCGGCGCTATCCGTTGATCCGTTGCCAGCCCGAACGATGAGGTCACCGTGATACCGAGGACACAGAGCCCCAGGCCGAGATGCGCGACTGACATACCCAGAGCCGCCTGGGTCAACCGAGGTCCGCGACCCGCAAGCTGCCGAACCGGATCCAGGACAGCAGAAAGGATGACCCAGGCACCCGCAGCGATGCCAACCACAGTGAGCGGGCCATTACCGCCGCCGTACGCCAGAAGGGGTACCAGCACGCCCAGTGCCACAGCGAGAACCGCTGGGAGCCGCAGCTTTTTGCCCACGTCGGAAGCACTCGCGCCGCGCCACGCCGTGTGCATGCCGACACCCACGGCGATGAGCAGCGGCAGCATGGGGATGAGGAACGCCGTTTCAAAGTATGGCGGGCCAACGGAAATCTTCCCGGCGTCAAGCGCGTCGAGGACCAGTGGGTACAGAGTCCCGAGAAAGACGAGACCTGCGGCTATACACAAAAGAATGTTGTTGACCAGGAGAAAACTCTCCCGGGAAAACGGCTTGAACCCCACAGGCCGGTCCAGGGACGGAGCCCGCCACGCGTAGAGGCCAAGTGCGCTACCGATGACGATGGCCAGAAAGCTAAGAATGAATAAACCGCGCGCCGGATCGGTAGCGAAGGAATGCACCGAAACAAGCACCCCGGAACGCACCAGGAACGTGCCTACCAGGCTGAGCGAGAAAGCGGCAATCGCCAGGAGCAACGTCGAGCCCTTGAAAATCCCGCGCTTCTCGGTGACTGCCAGCGAGTGCATCAGAGCGGTGCCCACCAGCCAGGGCATGAAGGACGCGTTCTCGACGGGGTCCCAGAACCACCAACCACCCCAACCCAGTTCGTAGTAAGCCCACCAGCTGCCGAGGGCGATGCCAATGGTGAGAAACACCCAGGCGGCAGTCGTCCAGGGCCGAGCCCAACGTGCCCACTCCTGGTCCAGGCGCCCGGCGAGCAGAGCGGCGACCGCAAAGGCGAACGCCACCGAGAAGCCCACGTAGCCGGTGTAGAGCATTGGCGGGTGCACAGCCATCGCCGGGTCCTGCAGCAAGGGATTCAGATCGTTGCCGTCGAAAGGTACTGGACTCAGCCGCAAGAACGGATTGGAGGTGAACAGGATGAACGCCAGGAAGCCGATGCTGACGGCCCCCATGACTCCAGTGATGCGAGCGGCAATCTCCCGGGGCAAAGCACCACTCAGCGTGGTCACGGCAATGGTCCAGCCCGATAAGATGAGCACCCACAGGAGCAGTGAACCCTCGTGACCGCCCCAGACCGCGGCAAAGCGATAGATCTCCGGCAGCTTGCTGTTGGAATTGCTGGCAACATAGAGAAGCGAGAAATCGTTGTGTACAAATGACCAGGCCAGCAGCCCGAACGCGCCAGCCACGAAGACGAACTGACCCGCAGCGGCAGCGGGCCCTACAGCCATCAGCCCCGGTTGCCCACGGTGGGCACCAACCAGAGTAAAAAGTGTCTGGCAGGTTGCCAGGCACAACGCCAGAATCAGGCACAGCTGACCGAGTTCAGGAATCATCCGGGCACCTTCATGCGATCAGAAACCATTGGATCAGTTGGGCGCAGTGGCAGCCGCCCCAGCCTCCGTTGGATGCCCCTGCGCCGCCAGTGACTCGGCAACCTCAGGTG
This sequence comes from uncultured Chromatiaceae bacterium, assembly GCA_964391025.1. Classification (GTDB taxonomy): domain Bacteria; phylum Pseudomonadota; class Gammaproteobacteria; order Steroidobacterales; genus SHZI01. The sequence continues at coordinate 7,031 of CAYMKJ010000124.1, read as the reverse complement.
GCATGTAGTTCTCGTCGTGCTTGGCGAGAACCTCTTCGGCACGAAACACACCGCCCGGCTCCAGATGGCCCAGCGCAATGACCCCTTGCCCGTCCCGGAACAGATCCGGCAACACACCCGTATAGGCAACCGTGAGCTGCTGCTTGAGGTCCGTAACCGTGAAGCGCACTTCGAGAGCACCGCTCTCCCGGCGAACGCTGCCCTTCTCGACCAATCCACCGAGCCGAAACTTTTTGCCAGTAGGGGGCTCGCCGGCCAAGGCCTGGGATGGGGTGTAGAAGTACAGCAGGTTCTCCTGGAATGCGCGCAGTGACAGTCCGACGGCGACCGCGACTCCCGCCACGACCAAACCTACAACCAGCATTCTCTGTCGACGTGGAGTCATGACTCTCTCCCGATTGTGGCCTCACCACTGCTCTGCCCGGCCGCCCGACCGGGACCCCCGGCGCGCCCTCCCCGCCTGGCCAGCTGGTCGCGCAACCGCTGCGTCGTTCGGCGGAATCGCCGGCGGGCCGCAATGATATTGCCAACCACTACCACGGCCGTGACGCCATAGGCCGCCATTAAGTAGCCTGCATAGCCACCCATAGCAAGCGATTGTTCCATCAGTTTGCGCTCACGGGACTGGCGCCGCGCAGCACATCCTGGGCCCAACGCGCCTGGAATTCCCGCTCCAGCACCTCGCCCCTCACCCGCATCGCGAGGATGCCGAGAAAAAAGAGCGTGAACGCCAGGATCATCGTCAGGAGAGGCCAGAGCATGTCTCCGGAAATGGAGGGAACCTCCAGCTTTGAGAGCGTCGGGCCCTGGTGCAGGCTCGCCCACCAGATCACCGAGAAGTGGATGATGGGCACGTTGACCACGCCAGCAATGGCCAGGATCGCGCTGGCCCGGTCGGCCTGGTTAATGTCCTCGAAGGCGCCACGCAGGCCCATGTAACCAAAGTACAGGAACAGCAGGATCAGCTCGGAGGTCAGGCGCGGATCCCACTCCCAGTAGGTGCCCCACATGGGCTTGCCCCAAACCGCCCCGGTGACCAGAGCAGCAAACGTAAACGAAGCGCCGATCGGTGCACAGCTTGCCGCGACGGCATGCGCGAGCTTGATGCGCCAGATGAGTCCGATCGCGCCCGCCAGGGCCATGGTGACGTAGACCATCATCGACAGATAAGCACTAGGCACATGCACATAAATAATCCGGAACGCATCACCCTGCTGATAGTCGGGCGGCGCAAGCACGAGCCCGCCCCAGGTGCCGATCACGACAAGAATGATGGCGGGGATCAGCAGCCAGGAGCTCAGTTTCCCGGCAAGGGCATAGAAGTGCGGTGGCGATGCCAGTCGGTATAACCAGGTCCACACGTTTCTCTCTCCTTGCCCGCCGGTAAGCCTAGTCTGAGCTGACCCGAATAGCCCCTGCCGCCACGACCGGCACCAAGCTGACCGCCAGGACCAGCAGTGCACTGAGCAGATACAGAGGACCGGTGGGATCCGCCCCGGCCAAGGCCAGATCCGTGGCCCTGGCCCCCAGTATGAGCACCGGCAGCATCAGGGGCGCAACGATGAAGGCCAGCAACACCCCGGCGCCCCGCAGCCCGGCTGTCAGTGCCGCGCCTATCGACCCCAACAGACTCAGGGTTGGCGTCCCCAGCAACAGGCTGAAGGTCAAAACACCGAGGGCATTAGCGGGCAAATGGTAGGTGATTGCCAGGATTGGCGCCATGACTACCAAAGGAATACCGGTGATGATCCAGTGTGCACTCGTCTTGGCGAGCAGCATCCAGCCCAGCGGGTACGGTAGCGTCAAAAGCTGTTCAAGGGTGCCGTCCTCCAGATCCGCTCTAAACAGCAGGTGCAGCGACAGCAGCGTCGCGAGCAAGGCGGCGATCCAGAGGACGCCGGGAGCGATTGTGCGAAGAACCTCCGCTCTCGGACTCAGCGCCAGAGGAAACAGGGTAACCACCAGAATAAAGAACAGGGCCGAATTGCTTGCATCGGTCCAGCGCCGCAGACCCAAACGCAGATCCCGCTCGAAGACTACCCAGAAAAGGGCCAACAGCCCGAGAGCTGGTGATTCAACGTCAGCCTCAGCTGGAGAATCAGCCGTGGCATTGGTTCTTGGATTGACCGGCATCACGCGTCCCCGAGCATCAGCCGGGTGACGGCAGCGCTGCCGAAATTCAGGGGCTGGTGTCCGGCAACGACCACCGTACCGCCACGACCGAGATGCCCCTGAATGGCCTCCTCAAGATACTGGCGGCCGGCTCTGTCGAGATGGGTCTGAGGCTCGTCCAGCAACCAGAGGTCGGCATCGGAGAGCAGGACTCTGGCGAGTGCTGCCCGCCGCTTCTGCCCTGCCGACAGCAGCCTGACGTCCAGATCTGCACAACTGCTCAAGCCGGCCGCTTCCAGGATCTCCCCGACTCTTGCCGGCAGACCTGCCAGCCGCGCGAAGAACCGCAGATTCTCCCGTGTGCTCAGCTCCGACTTCAGTCCGAGCGCGTGACCGGAGAAGACGAGGCGCAACCGGCCCGCCCGCAGCTGCTTCGCAAGGGCGCTCCCCTGCCACGTGATGCTGCCAGACTCCGGCATCGTCAACCCGGCAATGACTCGCAGCAGTGTAGTTTTGCCGGCGCCATTCGGGCCTTCAATAAGAAGAGCGCCGCCAGATGGAAGCACGAAAGACAGCGCCTCGAAGAGGCGGGTCGTTCCGCGCCACAGCGTCAATCCCGCGCCTGCCAGCAAAGCTGTCTCCAGAGCCCCGGTTTCAGTGCCGCTCAATGAGGTCGGCCGCCCACCCTGAACGGTGGGCCATCCTTACCGACTTCTGTATTTAAAACAAGTCACTACGCAACTTTACTCCGCTAATTTCGCCGCCCACGGCAGGAGTACGCGAAAGCCCGTCAACAGACGCCTTTACATAACCAGAACCGATACTTACACTCAGAATGCGGGCTGGATTCTGGCAGATAACAAAGCAACTAAGCCGGACCGGACGTCGCCTTATTCGGGAGTTCCACATGGCGGCACTGTTCGAGGGTGCAATACGGAGCCCGCTTCCGGGTTCGCAGGGTGAGACGGGACGGACCAGCCGGAACGTTGACCCCGCCGGTGTCACAGCCGGACTCGCCTATGTGAATCGCTGCCTGCGCGGCCATCGGCCTTTCGGCATCATCACGGGGTCAACCGGGGGACTGCACACCTTCGTTGGCCGTGTCACAGCCGACTGCGAGGGGCGCGAGGATTTGCACACCGTGCGGATTACCTCACCCACTGACAGCGTCCAGACTTTTCTTGCCACCTGCCTCGCCCAGCTGGGTTTCGAGCTGCGCCAGGCGGCCCTCGATGATCTCCACAACCTGATGGTGGTGTTTCTCCGCCACGAGAGCGCACGCGGCCGCAGAACGGTGGCCATCATTGAGGCTACGGATCAGTACGGACCACGCGTACTGGAGTTCATGCAGATCTTGTCCAAAGTCCGTGCCGGCATGACCCCGGCGATGACCTTCATTCTGGTCGGCTCGCCGGGCCTGCACCGAATTCTGGACTCGCGCGGCATGTCCGGGCTCCGACCGTTCACCCGAGAGCGGTTTGATCTGGACCGGTCACTCGCCTGGGTCGCAACCACCGGCAAAGCCGCTGCGATGACGGGCCCCTGGTCGAGCGGCAAGCGGTTCGGCCAGCAGCCTCCAGGCAGCGACCCTTCGCCACGAAGCCTCGTGGTGATGCTTGATGGCGCGATTATTGAGCGACGCATACTTGCTCCGGGCCGACTTCTGATCGGCCGAAGTCCGCAAAGTGGCTTGCGCCTGGACAGCCGTTACGTGAGCCGCTATCACGCTGCACTGGTCGTCACCCCCGACGCGGTTGTCGTCGTCGACCTGCGAAGCACCAACGCCACGCTGGTCAATGGCCAGGCCACCGCGAGTCAGCAACTCGAACCCGGCGATCTGCTGGCCATCGGCAATTTCCGCCTGCGCTGCGACTTCCGCCCGCGCTAAAGCAGCCGGCGAAGTCGGTAAATCCCGGCAACCTGCGCCGCCTCCGGGGCGTACCGTCGCAACGGTCCGGAAACCGGGACAACCGCAGTGGCCCTGACCACCCGGGCACCGCCAACAGGGGTATCGAATTTCCTATACTCCGCCTCTCAAGTAACGTCTGGACAGGCCCGAGCATTGGAAAACGGCGAAGCGCCAGCGGATCCCCGGTCGCAGATGGCCAGGCTGCTCTCTACCCATTACCAAGTGGATCCAGGCAAGGCGGTGGTCCTGGCCGCTCTTCTTCGCAGCGCCGCCATAACCTCCTACGACGGCAACCTAGAGCTACGGGCCGGAGGGCTGCGGCTTGCAGAGATATCTCCTTTAGGCACACGGCGCTTTTTTGATCTCAAGGGCCGCTGGATACTCACGCTGGATCCTGCGGGATTCGTCCTGGACGAGTTCCGCTGGGATTCGGAGGGCCATTATGAGACTGGCTGGACCTGGAACCCGCAGATGGGAAGGTTGGAATTGAAGGCGGTGATCGATGAAGAAATCCGTAAGATGGATGCGCTGCGGGGGCTGCATCGGAATCCCAGGCGCGTGCGGTTCGTCGATAGAATTCCGAGCAACGCCTACGCCTGCATGATGTTTGAGCCCGGGCTCGATTTTGATGATATGTGCCGGATTCCGTTTGCCCGTATCGATCATGAATACGGGGCAGCGAGGATCGACATCTCCGGCCTGGGACTATCCGTGATGCGGGTAGTTTCGCTGCTCGCGCAGGACCAGGGCTGCGACCTGACGTACTCGGGCAATGACACTGATCCCTTGCACCCGGACGTGCATGCCCGGCTGCATCTTTACAACACGCTTTCCGAAGTTGCCGACCCCCCGCAAACTATTATCGATTCGGAAGGGCATGAGAAAGCCCTGCCTGCCGACCCGCTCACAAAAGCTCGTCTCTTTGAAGAAGCGCCCCAGTTCTTTCCCTGGAAGCCGAATCCTCCGCAGGTCATCGTTCACAGCAAGGACCTGGTTGTTTACCTGCGCGCCGGGCGGGCCGACCGCGTCTATTACCACAGCTATTTCTTCCAGCGGGCGGAATACCGACTCCGAGACAAGGCCCCCCTTCTGACAATAAGCAAGATGCCGAACGAAGTGCGCGACATGGATGGAGGCCAGGGCCTGTTTCTGGGGGGCGAGCATGTGGCGACCCTGGATTCGAGGGGACATTTGATCTGGGACAAATATCCCGATGGCCTGCTGACTGAAAAATCAAACGAACCTGTCGAAAGCGATTCGACCTTTTACGTGACGCCCCTGATTTCCCTGATCCTGCAATTCATTGGTGGGGATTTCGGCACATTGCATCCGGGGAATCATCCAGAGGACCTCGAGGCGCTGCTCGGCAGCCTGCGTGGGAGCGCAACGCGAATCGCCACGGCCAGCAATCCAATGGCGCTTCTCTGCCTGGTACTCCTGGCGATCAAGTCGTATCACGGGTACGAGGGCGCAGAGCAAAGGGGCTCGGCGTATTGCGCCCTGGCAACACAGCGCCTGAAACTGCTTCAGAGCCAGTTGTTGCCGGCCGGGAAACCAAGAGCCCGGGCCGTCATCGAATTGTTCGGGGTCCAATGGTATGAAAGATTTGCACGGAATCAAGAAGAGCCTCAGAACAAGACCTGGATGGATCACTTCCTTTTCTTTTGTCTCACGCCCGCCCGCAGGGAGTTCGTTGGTCAATGGGAGCGTGACTACGCGGAACAATTAAGCGGCTTGCCGGCGCTGCGCCTGGAAGAGGAGTGGCAGCGCCTGGCCTCTCTGCGGCATGAAAGCGTAACGCCGCTTTATCAGCAGTCCTTTGCCTCCTTCCAGGCAGAGGCCGCACCCAGCTTCCATCCGGTGTTCTTTGGCAAATACAGGGACCGTGTGCGCGACGTCTCGACGCACGTTCACCTGCAAAGAGACCTCCTTTTGTCCCTCGCGATGATGAACGTCTTCCTGGAATGGGCCTCGCGCCATTGGAATGCCCGGAGCCTTGGTAGTGCGGTGCGTGGCCTTCCCAAAGCGAACAGCCCAGGCGACGGCTATATCCGTGAATGTTTGCGCACGGGAATGTACCCAGCGGACCCTCTCACCGCAGATATTCTCGCCAGGATCATCCACGCCATTTCGCGCGAGCTGGCCGACTCTCTTCTCGATTTGACGCCGTCTGCCGGCCCTGCAGGCGAGGGAAAGCCCGACGAGATGTCGGACACCTCGTCGTGAATGACCGGCTGCAACCGACGGGGGACCGTGTCAAGCGGCCGCGATCTTCTTCCGGAAACCAAGGCGGCGAGCCACCAGCCCGCCGAGACCGGTTCCCAGCAGCAGGAGGCTGGCCGGTGCGGGAATCGTGGTCAGCGTGGCGGCCCCGGATTTATAGCCCTGCCTGCCCAGGCTCGAAAAACCCTCAAATTCGTTCCTGAGGGCCAGGTATACACTCTCGACCGGCGTGCAATAAGCGCTAATTTGCAACGCGCAAAAGGTGATGTCCGTGGAAAACCCCAGGAGATCCCCGGAGCTGCCAAACCCCGTCAGGTTTGCGGCAAACAGCAGCCCGTTTTGGGGGGTTGTTCCCAAGGCCCTCACGTTGCCCGAGATGGTCATCGAACCATTGGTGAGAACGCCGGCAGAGTTAAACTCAGCTCCCAACTGGAAGAGACCGGCAGTTCCACTGTAAAGCTGGGACGTCTGCAGATCGAACTGACCTCTTCCAGTCGCAGTCAGCGTAAATCCACCCGTTGATCCGTTCTTATCGACGCTAACGTTACTGCGAAACTTGTCATTCGTGTTGCCGAAGGCCGACGCCTCGCCGAATTGGAAATACACGGTCCCGGAAGGCGGCAAACTACCCAACTGGACAGCGGAAGCGAACGAGCCATACGCCAGCAGAAGCGTGGCAATGGCAAACCGGAAATTCTTTGGCATTGTTGATCCCCGTTACACAGTTTATTTGTAGAGCCTACCGGTGCAATGAGGAACTATTGTGACAGGCCCATGAAGGCAACGT
>CAYMKJ010000123.1:0-39953 GCA_964391025.1 uncultured Chromatiaceae bacterium | reverse complement strand
CTGCTGGCCGGGCGCAGCGTGCTGGAGCACGTCTGGCGACAGGCGCGGCGGAGTGCTGCTAACCAGGTGGTCATTGCCACCGACGATGAGCGAATCGCGGCAGCGTCTCGCACCTTCGGGGCCGACGTGGCGCTGACCCGGGCCAGCCATCGGTCGGGGACCGAGCGGGCTGCCGAAGTCGCCGCGGAGCGGGGCTGGCCTGATGAGGCCCTGGTCGTGAACTGTCAGGGGGATGCGCCGCTGATTCCCCCGGCCTGTATCAATCAGGTCGCGGCGCTGCTCGCGGAACAGCCTGGTGCGGCGCTAGCGACGCTCTGCACACCGATCAGGTCGGCAGAGGAGTACTCCAACCCCAACGTCGTGAAAGTCGTGTGCGCCGCTGACGGTCGGGCACTCTATTTCAGCCGGGCACCGATTCCGTCTGCCAGCCACGCGGTAACAGACGGCGCCCCCGGTTTTCCTGAATGCTTTCGCCATGTCGGCCTGTACGCGTACCGGGCAGGCGCCCTCCGGCGACTGGCGGCTGCTCCGCCGTGCGCGCTCGAAATAAGCGAAAGTCTGGAGCAGTTGCGGGCGCTCTGGCTTGGCCTGGAAATTCGCGTGGCCCTGGCCGATGCTTCGCTCGGCCCGGACGTGGACACGCCGAAAGATCTGGAGCGTGCCGCGGAGTATTTGCGGCGGAGAGGAGTGGCTTCGTGAGGTTGTTTCGCAAGAAGAGGCCGGCTGTTCCGGCTACGCCTTCAGTGCGTGTCCTGATGGTCTGCATGGGCAACATCTGCCGCTCGCCGATGGCCGAGGGCATGCTGCGTCAGCGGGTCGCGGAGCGCGGACTCGCCGTGCCGGTCGAGATCGACTCTGCGGGTACGCACGGCTACCACGATGGCGCGCCGCCCGATCCGCGTGCCCAGGCGGCGGCCCTCCGGCGGGGCATCGACGTTTCCAGGCTGCGGGCCCGGCGGGTGATGCCCGCCGATTTCGAACGATTTGACCTGGTGCTGGCGATGGACGACGACAATCAATCGGCCCTGCTGGAATTGGCTGGTGCGGAGCATCACCACAAGATCCGCCTGCTGCTGGAGTTTGCGGAACCTGGGTTGGCCGGCCCTCGGTTGACTGAGGGGGCGGAACGCCGGAGTGTGCCGGATCCCTACTACGGCGGGACGCTGGGCTTCGAGCGGGTCCTCGATCTCGTCGAGGAGGCCATGGCTGGCCTCCTCGACGAAGTGGAGCGAATTGCTGCTCGCCGCCCTGCAGAGGGCGGGAGCCCGGTGGGCTAGTCGGTCCCGGACTCGCGATTTTCGCCGCTACCGTTCGAGGATCCCGACCAGACCGTGTGCGTCGTTGCCGGGCGTGGCGGTGGAGCCGCAGCAGGTGCGGCAGCAGGTGCGGCAGGCGGAGCGGCGGGAGCAACGTTGCCGGTTTCCCAGGGCAGGCGCCGTTGGGTGTCCCGTTCGATATAGGGTTCGGAGGCTGCGGTCTCACGCACTACCGTCTCGCGAGGGCTTGCGTTACTTTCAGATGGAACGACGCTGGGCCCGACGGGCGTCAGCATGGGCATCGTCTCCTGATGCGGATCCCGCGGGCTCGTTTCCGCCGGCGCGGAACCCGGGTTGTCGGCCTGCATATTTGCGGTCCGGACTGGCTCGGTCCGATTTGGCCCCTCTCGCCGACCGTCAGCACGGGGCCCGTCCTGCCCATCCGGCTGGGGAGCCCGCTGGGGATCCCGGTCAGGTCCGCCGCGGCGCCGGCGGCTGCGCCGGGGGCGGTCGCCGTTGGGATTTCCAGGTGCTGAATTCTGGTTCTGGTCCTGGCCTTGCGCGCTGCTCTGACCGGGACCGCGGCTGCCACCCCGGTTTCCGTCTCTGCGCTGGTTAGCCGCGCCGGCATCGCCCGTCGGGCGCACGTCGCCGCCGTTACCATTGTTCCGCGGTTCGCCAGACCGGCCGGCCTGCTGGGGCGGGCGCGCCTGACTCGGGTCGAACTCCCGACGGGGTGGCCGGGTGCCACGCCGGGGTGCCGAACGATCTCCACCCGGACCGCGGTGCCGACCCTGCTGGGGCCGGCCGTCTCCGCGGCTGCGCGGACCCTGCTCGGCGCGCCGCGGTGCTGCCACCTCGGGGGTCGGTGCGTCGGGTTGTCCGGAGCCGAGCAGCCAGATCTTCAGGCGGGTGAGCAGCCCAGGAACCGCAACTGCCGGCGCTGGTGTCGGCACCGCTGGTGCGGGGGTCGGGGCTGGCGTCGACGGCAGGATACTGGCCACCACGGGCGCCTGAGCCTTTGGCCGCTGCTGACCGACGTCGTCGTTTTCTGGCGGCTTGTCATCCGCCGGCACCGCGAGCTGATAACTGGCCACTGCGTTTTCCGGGAGCGTGGTCTGATCGTCCCGTACACGCCGCAGGGTGTAGTTGGGCGTCTGCAGTTCCGGATTGGCGACCAGTACGATCTGGAGGTTGTCCCGGGCCTCGATCGTGCGAATCCACTCGCGCTTTTCATTCAGCAGGTAGTTGGCGACATCGACGGGTAACTGGGCGATGACCTTGGAGGTCCGGTCCTTGCGCGTTTCCTCGCCGATCAGGCGCAGTACCGCCAGAGCCAGCGACTCGACACTCCGGATGTTGCCCATGCCACTACAGCGCGGGCACGTCTGGTGGGCGGATTCGCCCAGGGAGGGTCGGAGCCGCTGCCGAGACATTTCGAGCAGACCGAACCGCGAGATCTTGCCGATCTGGACCCGCGCCCGGTCCATGTGGACGGCGTCGCGAAGCCGGTTCTCAACATCGCGCTGATTGCGCTGGGGCCCCATGTCGATGAAATCGATCACGATGAGACCACCGAGATCGCGCAGGCGCAGCTGCCGGGCAATCTCCTCGGCAGCTTCCAGATTGGTGGCGTAGGCGGTGGCCTCGATGTCGCTGCCTTTGGTGGCGCGGGCGGAGTTGATGTCGATAGACACCAGCGCTTCCGTGTGGTCGATCACGATGCTGCCACCCGACGGCAGCTCCACCGTGTGGGAGAAGGCAGATTCGATCTGGCTCTCGATCTGGTAACGGGTGAAGAGGGGCACGGGGTCGCTGTACAGGCGCAGCTTGCGCAGGTTCTGCGGCATGGCCCGCTCGACGAACTGGCGGGCCTCTTCGTAGGCCGCCTCGTCGTCAATCAGGATTTCGCCCACGTCGTTGGCGAGGTGGTCGCGGAGAGCGCGGATGATGGCGTTGCTGTCCTGGAAGATCAGGAACGGGGCCGGGCGACTGACGGCGGCCTTTTTTATGGCCTCCCAGATCCCGAGAAGGTAGTCCATATCCCATTTGAGTTCTTCGGGCGACCGGCCGACACCGGCGGTCCGCACGATGACGCCCATGCCTTCCGGCACCTCGACATCGTTGAGGGCTTCCCGCATCTCGTCCCGGTCCGCGTCGCTGATACGCCGGGAAACGCCCCCCGAGCGGGGATTGTTCGGCATGAGGACGATAAAACGTCCCGCGAGACTTATGAAGGTGGTGAGTGCCGCGCCCTTGGTGCCGCGCTCCTCCTTTTCGACCTGGACCACGATGTCCTGGCCTTCGCGGATGACATCGCGGATATTGATCCGGCCGTCCGGGCCTGGTTCATTGACGAAATATTCCGGGGAGACTTCCTTCAGCGGCAGGAAGCCATGGCGGTCGGCACCGTACTCTATGAAGGCCGCGTCGAGACTGGGCTCGATCCGCGTGATCCGGCCTTTGTAGATATTGGCTTTCTTCTGTTCCCTGGACTGGCTCTCGATATCAAGATCGAACAGCCGCTGGCCATCGACCATGGCCACGCGCAACTCTTCTTCCTGAGTTGCATTGACGAGCATTCTCTTCATAGGACCCTGCGTGCAAAAAATGACAGGTGACAGTACCGGTGACAGGACGTGTGCCTGCAGCCGTGTCTGTACTTGTGTGCATACCTGTATCTATAAAAAATGGGCTTCCCGGCTGGTGCCGGTCAGGACGTCGGGCAAGACGTCGGGCAGGGTTGAACGCGGACGACTGTCCGACCGTCCCGTGCCCGGATTCGAGTCTGCGGTGAGTTATTTGTGCCTTGCAGCTAGCCACGCGCCAGATCCTCGGAATTCTTGCCTGACCGACGCTGGACTGGCTCCCTTGGTTACACCAAGTCAGCCACACCAGCAGGAGGCCCGCTCTTGCCCGCCATTGGCGGGCCTTGCCTTGCGGCCCGCCAAGCGGCGGGTCGATGGAGACTGCGTTGGCCATTCGGGGGCTGCAAAACAACGGGGATCGACACCCGACGACGCTTGGCCTGGCAGTTGGTTACTATAACAGCGGTCATCCATGCCGGCAACGCAATCAGAGGCTTAAGCCCTTGCAGCGACAGGAAATCCGGTGAGCGCTGCCGCACTGCGGGCAGTCCGCGTCACCGCTGGCGACGAGGAAGCCGGACGGCGGCTCGACAATTTCCTGCTGGCTCGTCTGAAGGGTGTGCCGCGGGCTCACGTCTATCGACTCATACGGAGCGGTCAGGTGCGCGTCAACAGTCGCCGCGTCCAGGCCAGTTACCGCTTGAATTCCGGCGACGAGGTGCGGGTGCCGCCAGTGCGGCAGCCCGACGCGACGAACGCCCCACCCCCGAGTCGCTTGCGCGCCGACTGGATCGAGGCGCTCGTTTTGCACGAGGACGCGGATCTGCTGGTGTTGAACAAGCCATCCGGTCTGGCCGTGCACGGGGGGAGTGGCATCAGCCTGGGCGCGATCGAACTGCTGCGGGCCACCCGTGGCCCGCACAGTAATCTGGAACTGGTGCATCGGCTGGATCGGGACACGAGCGGCTGCCTCCTGATTGCCAAACGCGCCGCGGCCCTGCGCGCGCTGCATGCACAGTTTCGCGCGGGCAGCGTGGACAAGCGGTATCTGGCGCTGCTCATCGGCCCCTGGTCCGGGAGAGCGCGCACCGTCGATGCACCGCTAGTGACGGACGAGCGTCGCGGTGGAGAGCGCCATGTCCGGGTTGATGCTGCAGGCAAGGAAGCGGTCACCCATTTCGTGCCGCTGGAGCGGTTCGCAAACGCGGTACTCGCTGAAGTCCACCTGGCCACCGGACGCACGCACCAGATCCGGGTGCATGCGGCCTCCATCGGGCACCCGGTCGCTGGCGATGAGCGCTACGGACCCCCCGACGATCCCATCGTGGCGGGGCAAGGGCTCAAGCGGTTATTTCTGCATGCCCGCTCGCTGGGTTTCCACAGCCCGGGCAGCGGCGACCCGATTCGCATCGAGGCACCGCTGGGCGATGACCTGACGGCGCCGCTGGACCAGCTCCGCAGGACGACTACCAGGGTGCAGGCATCCGGCTAGAGATGTCGGCCTAATCCGCAGGCCTAAGCCACAAGACTAGAGCAGCGGCACGCCGCGGCTGAGGAGCGCGCGGCCCAGCCAGATCAGGGGCAGGCCCTGAATCGCGGTTGGGTCCCGGCTGTCGATGCTGTCGAGGAGCAGGACCCCGCGACTCTCGGCCTTGAAACTTCCGGCGCAATCCAGCGGCTGGTCTGCCGCGACATAACGCTCGGCCTCAGGCCGGGTGAGCGAGCGGAAGCGGACCCGGGTCGTGTCGATATGGCTGAGCTCGGGCTGATCCCCGGGGCCCGCCACGCAGATTGCCGTGTAGAACTCCACCAGCTGCCCGGCGCACTGGAGCAGCTGGTCCACGGCCCGTTCTGGCGTGCCAGGCTTGCCCAGGGTGTCGGCTCCAAGAGCGGCCACCTGGTCGCTGCCAACGACCAGGGCCAGCGGGTGCCGATGCGCGCCAGCCGCTGCCTTCAGCCGCGCCAGGCGCAGGGCCAGTTCCCGCGGAGGTTCCCCAGGCCGCCGCGATTCGTCCACGAGGGGCGCCAGGGTCTCAAAATCGGGCAGCAGCCGGCTCAGCAGATCACGTCTGTAAGGGGATTGGGAAGCCAGGACAATGCGGGGGGGTGGGACCAAGGCAGCTCGGCTCCGTAAGCGGAAGCGGCTGAATTTTGACACACTCAGGTAGGGTACCTATCATGCGTACCGCGATGGTGGCGGGGCGCATCGGATCGGTGGAGCTTAAAGATCTGGTCGCCCGCGGGGCGACGCTCGATCTCAGCTTCCCCGTGTCCTCTCTGGCACGTCTGGCGGCCCTTTCACCTTCGGCGGGCGAGGCCGCACGCCTGACGGCAAGCTTCACTTTTCAGTCGGGGTCGGAAGGGTGCCCGCAGGTCCACCTGATCGTGGCCGGGTCTGTTCCCCTGGTCTGCCAGCGCTGCGTGGAACTGCTGGTCTGGCCAGTGGCAGTGGATGTGCTTTTGACGATAGTCCGCAATGACGCGGAGGCTACTGGTCTGGCAGATCCGTTCGAGACGATGCTGCTGGCCGATGGCGAACTGGTGCCGGAGCAGGTTGTTGAAGATGAGGTACTGGCGGCACTCCCGCTGGCGCCCAAGCACCTGGAGACGGCCCTGTGTGGCCGCGAAGAGCAAGCGAATTCGGGCGAGATGCACCGGCCACTGGCCGGGCTCGCCGACCTGCTGGGTCGTGGTGACCGGCAGGGTGATGAGTGAGTTACCAGGAGATCTGCGATGGCAGTACAAAAGAGTCGCGTGACCCCTTCGCGCAAGGGTATGCGTCAAGCCCACGACCGGCTGAAAAGTCCGGCCATTTCCGTCGAGCCAACCAGTGGCGAGACCCATCGGCGGCATCACATCAGCGCCGACGGCTACTATCGCGGCAAGAAGGTCATCGAGACCCGCGACGACGGCGACACCGAATAGTCGTTTCCCCGGCTCAAATACTGGGCCGGAGTCCTCACCTTCCGGCTGCCAGACGCCTGGTGCCCCCGACAAGCTGGTCGAAGACCTCAGGCGCAAGGGGCCACTGATGGCCGAGCCCGTTACGATTGCCGTCGATGCCATGGGTGGGGATGCCGGGGCAGAGGTCTGTGTGCCCGCGTCCATCGAGTTCGTGCGCCGCCGACCTGGTGTGCGCATTCTTCTGGTTGGTCAGCGCGAAATTCTGGAGACGCTGGCGGCAGCGGCGGGCGGCCTCCCTCCCAGCGTCGAGATTCACGACGCTCGCCAGATCGTGATGATGGACGAGTCGCCAGCCGATGCCCTGCGCAAGAAGAAGAACTCTTCCATGCGCGTGGCGGTAGATCTGGTCAAGGATGGCAGCGCGGACGCCTGCGTCAGTGCCGGCAATACTGGCGCCCTGATGGCCACCGGCCGTTTCGTCCTGAAGACGCTGCCCGGCATCGAACGTCCAGCCATCATGGCCCGGCTGCCCACCCGGCACGGGGCAATCTATATGCTCGACCTCGGTGCCAACGCCGACTGCTCGGTCGAGCAGCTCTATGAATTTGCGGTCATGGGCTCCGTCGTAGCCCGGGTAACCGAGGGCATTGACCGGCCCAGGATCGGCCTCCTCAATATCGGTGAGGAGGACATCAAGGGTAATGACATCGTGAAGCAGGCGGCGTTGCGCCTGGGCGGCAGCCGCCTGAACTACGTTGGCTTTGTTGAGGCGGATGCGATCCAGGACGACCGTGCTGATGTTGTGGTCTGCGATGGATTCAGCGGCAATGTGGCCCTGAAGTCCATGGAAGGTACCGCCAAGCTGATCCGGCATTTCCTTGAGATCGAGTTCCGCAGTAACCTCTACGGCCGACTGGCTGGACTGGTTGCCTGGCCGGTGCTGCGTTCACTGGGTCGTCGCCTCGACCCGCGCCGTTACAATGGGGCCAGTCTCGTGGGGCTCAATGGCATCGTCATCAAGAGTCACGGCGCCGCCGATGTCCTGGCTTTCCAGCAGGCGATTTCCGTGGCCCTGGTGGAGGCTGAGAAGGGCGTTCCCGACCAGATTCGTGAACTCATGAGCGAGCAGGTTGGATGACGTACTCACGCATTGCCGGCACTGGACGCTACCTGCCTGAGCGTGTTCTCACCAATCGTGAGCTGGAGTCGATGGTGGACACGACAGAGGAATGGATCCGCACCCGCACGGGCATCGAACGCCGGCACGTCGCCGCCGATACCCAGGCCACCAGCGATCTGGCCGAACAGGCGGCGCGGCAGGCCATGGCGGCCGCGGGCGTCACCCCGGCGGACATCGATTTCCTCGTAGTGGGGACCACGACTCCCGACCAGGTGTTTCCCAACGTCGGCTGCCTCGTGCAACGCCGCCTCGGTATTCACGGGTGTGCAGCGTTCAGCGTGGAAGCGGCTTGCAGTGGCTTCATCTACGCTCTCAGCATGGCCGACCGTTTCGTTGCCAGCGGCATGGCGAAGTGCGCCCTGGTAATCGGGGCCGAGACCCTGTCGCGGATCGTGGACTGGAGCGACCGGGCCACCTGTGTGCTGTTCGGTGATGGCGCCGGTGCGGTCGTCCTCAAGCCGGCTGACGAACCCGGCATCCTGTCTTGCCACCTCGGGGCCGACGGCCACTACGGTGATCTGCTCTACCACCCCTACGGCACGTCGCGGCTGCAGCGGCCTGGGGACTTGGAGCGGCCCTACCTTCAGATGAAGGGCAATGAGGTCTTCAAGGTGGCCGTGAAGACGCTCGAAAGCATCGTGGACCAGGCGCTGGCCGCGAATGATCTCGACCACGCGGCCATCGACTGGCTGATTCCCCACCAGGCCAACATCCGCATCATTCAGGCTACCGCCAAGCGGCTCGACATGCCCATGGAAAAAGTCGTGCTGACGCTTCAGGACCACGGCAATACCTCCGCTGCGTCGATCCCGATGGCGCTCGATGTGGCGGTCCGCGACGGGCGAGTGAAGCGTGGTCACCTGCTGCTGCTTGAAGCCTTCGGCGGTGGCCTTACGTGGGGCTCCGCGCTGGTCCGCTACTGACCGATCCTGCTGAATTAATCCATGCTTCAAGCACGCCACCGCTGGTTGGCACTCCTGGGGGGGCCGCTCCTGGCAGTCAGCATCTATTTTCTGTTGCCGGTCGAGTACGTTTCGGCCGATGGCGCTCTGCGGGCGCTCGGGCCTGGCGCACACGCGGCTGCCGCGGTCGCTGGCTGGATGGCACTGTGGTGGATCACCGACGTTATCCCGGTGTATGTCACCGCCATGCTGCCGCTTGCCCTGTTTCCTTTGCTCGGAACGGCGACGGTAGAGGAGGCTGCTGGTGCGTATGGCGATCCGCTGATCTTCCTGTTTTTTGGCGGATTCATAGTGGCGCTCGCGCTGGAGCGTTGGGGTTTGCATCGGCGCGTCGCCATGACCGTCCTGCAGTTCGTCGGTTCGCGCCCTGACTACATCGTTGGCGCGTTCATGGGCATCACATCGTTTATCAGTCTCTGGGTAACCAACACGGCCACCACGCTGATGATGTTGCCGGTGGCTCTGAGTGTGGTGGACAGCCTGGCGGTTTCGAGCACCGCGGGCGACGCCGCTGACCCGCGCACGTCGCAGCTCGGCGCCGCGCTAATGCTGGGCGTAGCGTATGCCGCATCCATTGGCGGTATGGGCACGATGATCGGTACGGCTCCGAACGTCTTTGTCGCCTCGTTCATCAATCACCAGCTGAACCTGAAGATCAGCTTCCTCGACTGGATGATCGTCGCCATGCCGCTCGTCGTCCTGCTCCTCCTCGCTGCCTGGTGGCTGCTGACGCGGGGTGTTTTCCGCCTCGGTCGGGAACCACTGCCGGGAACCCGACAAGTGCTGCAGGGACTGACTGCCGAACTCGGACCCATGACGCGCGCCGAGCGCCTGACGGCCCTCGTCTTCCTGCTGACGGCGGGCGCCTGGGTTTTTCGCGCCTTGCTGGCAGAAGTCACGATTGCCGGGTTGCAGCCCTTCGTCGGACTGACGGATGCGGGCATCGCAATCAGTGCTGCGGTCCTCCTGTTCGTATTGCCCGCGGGCACCGGCGATCACCGCTTCCTCATGGACTGGCCTACGGCGTCTCGCGTTCCCTGGGGTTTGTTGCTCCTGTTCGGTGGTGGCCTGAGTCTGGCAGCCAGCTTCGAACGGACCGGTCTGGCCGACTATGTGGCGTCCCAGGGGCAGGGCCTGGAGCGGCTGCCCACCTGGGTCCTGGTGGCTGGCATTGCCACCGTGGTGGTCTTCCTTTCCGAAATCGCCAGCAACATGGCGACGGCCGCCACCGCGGTGCCGGTGCTGGCGTCACTCGCGATCGGCGCTGGCCTGCCGCCCGTGCCGCTGGTGCTGGCTGCCTGCTTTGCAGCGAGCTGCGGTTTCATGCTCCCGGTGGCTACTCCTCCGAATGCCATCGCCTATGGAACCGGTCGCGTGACGGCGGGTCAGATGGCAAGAGCCGGCTTTCTGCTAAATATCCTGGGCATTCTGTTTATTACTGCAGTGACTTGCGGGATCATAATCCCGTTCATGGGAGCGAAGTGATGCGGCGCCGGCCAGCGGACCTGTTGATATGCACTCTGGGTGGGCTTCTCCTTGGGTTGGGTACGCTCTTGCCGGCGGGGGCGCAGGCCACCGCAGACACGTTTGTCATTGCACCAGATGCCCAACTGGTCGGTGAGACCACCACGGTGGCGGCCAGCCACGACGACACGCTGACTGACATCGCGCGGATTCATGGCCTCGGCTACGAGGAGATCGTGTGGGCCAACCCCACGGTCGACATCTGGTTGCCAGGCGACGGGACTCAGGTGACCTTGCCGACAAGATTCGTGCTGCCGGGAGCAACCCGGGAAGGCATCGTGGTGAACATTGCGGAGTACCGGCTCTACCATTACTTCAAGCTCAATGGCCAGATGATGGTCTCGACCTACCCGATCAGTATCGGTCGCATGGACTGGGCCACGCCGATCGGTCGCTGGGCGGTAACCGCCAAGCAGAAGGATCCCGTCTGGTACCCGCCCGAGTCAATTCGCAAGGAGCACCTGGAAGACGGTCGCGGTTTTCTGGCCGAGATGGTTCCGGCCGGTCCCGACAATCCACTCGGCCAGTACGCCCTGCGTCTGAGCGCCAGCGGGTATCTGATTCACGGGACCAACAAACCTGTGGGTGTGGGCATGCAGGTGACCCACGGGTGTATCCGGATGTACCCCGAGGATATCGAGAAGCTGTTTCCCCAGATACCCGTCAAGACGCCAGTGACGATCATGAACCAGCCCTACAAGTTCGGCTGGTTGGGCAATGACCTCTACCTGGAAGTCCATCCGCCGCTGGAGGACGATCGTTCGACGCGGGATCGGGAGATGACGGCACTTACCGAGCAGTACGTCCTGCTGACCCGGGGGCATCCTGCCCGGATCGATTGGCAGGTCGTGGAAGAGGCCTACCGCCGTCGCGATGGCATTCCGGTCAGAGTCGGGTCCGGACTTGGGGCCGAACAGTCGGTGGCTGCTTTCTAGGCCAGGGGGTTTCTCAGAATCCCGTCAAAAAAAAGCCGCAGCGGTTGCTGCGGCTTTTTTACCCGGGCCCCGTTCAGGAGGCCCGCAGCAGTGGCAAGACCGTCTTACTTGGCCTGGCTCCGCTGGAACATCCGGTCCATCTTCTCGTTGGAGGCGTCGCAGCAGGACTGGGACTGGTTCGCAGCGTTCAGCGCCTGGTTGGCCGTGCTCTGGGCACCGGAAGCCGTCTGCTTGGCTTCTGAAGCAGCAGCGCTGGCAGCATCGACACCCGACTTGTTGCTGGCGACAGTCGCTGCAAGGCCATCCACACGGGCTGACAGTTCGTTGAACCGCGACGTGGTGGTGCAACCGGTCGTGACCAGGATCGCGAGTGCCAGGGCGGCCCCCTGAAGAGCGGTAGTAATTTTCATAGTAAAGGTCCTTAAAACAGCAGATTAATTAAAGGTAGAAACACACCCGGAGAAGCAGTCGCCGAGAATCAAGAAACCGCCACGTAGCGGACTCTTATGAAAATGATGACCGAATCAAAGTTAAATCGCAATCTGGAAATGGCGTAGCGCTTGAGTTGCAGCCCGATGCTGCGGTCATCTGACGGTACAGCCGGGGCGTTAGTCGAGCACTCTGGTTCTTCGCGGAGGTTGTTCAGTATCCGGCGGCGGGGTGTGACGAGCGGGCAGTCAGTGGGGCCAGAGAGACTTGCAGACTTCCAGTACCTGTATACAATATCAGCGCTGTACAGATATACAGGATAACTTTTCATGTCCACGCCCGGTGCCACTGATCTCACTGCTCGACAGGCAGAAATTCTTGAATTTATTCAAAGATTTATAGAAGTTACCGGGATGCCGCCCACCCGGGCTGAAATGGCCCGGGAACTGGGCTTTCGGTCCGCGAATGCGGCGGAAGAACACTTGCGGGCACTGAAGCGCAAGGGGGTCATCGAGCTTCTGCCCGGAACATCCCGGGGCATCAGGCTTCTCGAAACGGGCCGTTCTTCACTAACTCAGCTACTGGCTGAAGAAGAGGGTTTGCCCCTGGTGGGTCGGGTCGCTGCCGGCCAGCCCATCCTCGCCACCGAACATATCGAGGCCCGCTATCGGCTGGACCTGGCGCTGTTCAATCCGCGTCCGCATTACCTGCTGCGGGTGCATGGCATGAGCATGCGCGACGCCGGCATTCTCGATGGCGATCTGGTGGCGGTCCGTCGTGAGCCCGAGGTCCGCAATGGCCAGATCGTGGTGGTCCGGCTGGAAGAAGAAGTGACCGTCAAGCGCTATCGCCAGAGCGGCACCATGGTCACGCTGTTGCCGCAGAACCCGGATTTCCAGCCGATCAAGGTCGACCTCAAGGCCGAACATATGGTCATCGAGGGTGTGGTGGTGGGCGTCATCCGTAACGGCATGTCGACTGCTGCGTGAGTTTCTGTGCCCGCTCCGGTTATTTCCGCTCCGGTTATTTCCAGAGTGCCGACAGGGTTTCCGGCACTCGACCATCTGCTCGGTGGTGGCTGGCCCACCGGGATGCTCACGGAGCTGCTGGTGGCGGGGCATGGCAGTGGTGAACTCGGCCTGCTGAGTCCGGCGCTGGCGCGGCTGACGACCCATACCCATACCCAGACCCAGACCCAGCCGCCAGTGGCTGGTGGCTGGGTGATGCTCATCGCGCCGCCCTGGATTCCCTATGGCCCCGGCCTGTGCTGGCAGGGGCTCGCCCTCAACCGGGTGCTCATGGTCAGCGTCCGGCAGCCGCTGGAGGCGCTGTGGGCGATGGAAGAAGCCCTGCGGTCCGGAGCCTGTGCCGGCGTGATCGCGTGGGTTGGCATGACCGCCACTCATCGGGCGGGGCACTCCCTGTTGCAGCGGCTCCATCTCCTGGCGGGCAAGCAGCAGGCCTGGGCTGTCCTGATTCGGGCGGCGCGGTGTCGTCGGGAGCGGTCTCCCGCCCGTCTGCGTCTCCAGTTGCTGTGTCCCTCACCGGCCACGCTGCAACTTGAGATCTTCAAGAACGGCTGGCGAGGGGCGGGGACAGTCACCGTCGAACGTCGATTCTAAAAAAATAGTGGCGTCTCTATTGTCATGGCTCGTTTTACCAAAGTGCAGCCCCGGACCAGATCCGGGAGTTGGGTCGCCACGCCTCTGCCCGCAGCGGCGGATCAAGCGAGTTGGCCTGCGCCGCAACCACTGCCGGGAACACCCGTCCAACTCTGGCTCTGTCTGTATCTGCCGCAGCTGCCACTGGAGGCCCTGGCCACTCAACCAAATCCGAAGGTACCGCTGGCAATCTGCGCAGAGGAGGGGCGCCGGACACTCATCGTCACCCCGAATGCGCTGGCTGCGGCCCGGGGGGTGCGCGTGCGTATGCCCGTCAATTCAGCCCTGGCGCTGGTGCCGGAGCTGGTGCTCGAGATCCGCAGTGTGCCGCTCGAAACCGCTGCATTGACCCGGCTGGCCACTTGGGCTGGCCAGTTCACGCCGTCTGTGAGTACCAGCTCGGGTAATGCCCTGCTGCTCGAAATTCAGGGCAGCTTGCGCTTGTTTAATGGACTCGATGCGTTGCGGGTCACGGTAGCGCGAGGCTTGCGAGCATTGGGCCATCAGGTGTGCATGGCCTGCGCCCCCACAGCACGGGCCGCCCTGTGGCTGGCCAGGGCCGGTGTCGAACGTCCGGTCCGGACTGTTCTGGAATTGCGTCAGGTTCTTGCCGGCATCCACGTCTGTCATCTGGACTGGCCGGAACGCACCGTCCAGACCCTCCTGCAGATGGGGCTCACGACGGTGGGCGACTGTGTGCGGTTGCCCCGCGAAGGCTTTGCCCGGCGACTGGGGCCCGGGCGCCTGCGCGAACTGGATCAGGCTTTTGGCCGGCATCCAGAACCGCAGCGATTCCATGTGTCGCCCGCACGCTTTGCGGCCGAGCTGGATCTCCCGGTGGAAACCACCGATGCCTCGCTCCTGCTCGAGGGCTTTCAGTCACTCTTTGCGAGCCTGAAGCAGGCACTGGAATCCCGCCAGGCCAGCGTCCGCAGGGTGAGGTGCCGGCTCACACATCCGGACGGCCGGGAAACGCACCTGCATCTGGGGCTGCATCAGCCAGCGGGCCACGCAGCGGGCCACACAGCGGGCCATACCGCGGGGGTGGGCCTGTTGCCCGGACTACTGCGGCTGCGGCTCGAGGCCGTGACCTTGCCCGCTGCGGTCACCGGCCTGACGTTGCAGGCCGATCTGGATCCTAAGCAGGTGCCGGTTGGTACGGACCTGCTTGGCCAGCAACTGCAGCCGGATGGCGGGCTGCACGCGTTGCTGGAGCGCTTGCGTACGCGGCTGGGCGGGCAGGCGGTGCAGGGCTTCGCGTTACGCGCCGAGCACCGCCCGGAGAGCGCCTGGCGAGCGGTGCCAGACCCCCTTGCCGGGTTGGGGGCAGAGGCCGGAACCGGCGATCCCCTGAGTGTCACCCGTTCCCGACCTCTCTGGCTGCTGCCGGCACCGGAGCCCCTGGGGCTGATGACCGGGCGGCCTGCGTGGCATGGGGTGCTGTCTCTCGAGCAGGGCCCGGAACGCATCGAAAGCGGCTGGTGGGATGGCGGCGATATCCGCCGGGATTACTACCGGGCCAGCAACCCGCAGGCCGCGATGCTCTGGGTGTACCGGGACCTGCGCAGTCAGGCCTGGTATCTGCAGGGCATTTTCGGGTGAGCACCTACGCCGAACTACACTGCATCAGCAACTTCACGTTCCTGCGGGGCGCCTCGCACCCGGCCGAACTGGTGGACCGCGCCGCGGCGCTTGGGTACACCGCCCTGGCGCTGACCGACGAGTGCTCCGTGGCGGGCATTGTCCGCGCGCATGTGGCAGCGCGAGGCCACGCCCTGCAGCTGCTCATCGGCAGCGAGTTCCGGCTCGCTGACGGTCTGCGCCTTGTCGTGCTCGCTGCCGACCGGGAAGGTTACGCGGCCCTCTGCGGGCTGATCACCCGTGGACGCCGGGCGGCGGACAAGGGCTCCTACCATGTGGTGCGCAGTGACTTCGAGCAGTTGCCTGCCGGGTGCCTGCTCCTGTGGCTACCGCCCGAGTTTCCAGAGCCGCAGGATGCTAACTGGCTACGGACCCATTTTTATGGGCGCATCTGGCTCGCGGTGGAACTCCATGCGGATGGTGACGAGGCGAACCGCAGAGCCCGACTACTGGCGTTCGCCGAAGCTGTCGGCATTCCAACCGTGGCCGCCAGCGACGTGCACATGCATGTGCGCGGCCGGCGCGCCGTTCAGGACACCCTGACAGCTATCCGCCGCAAGTTGCCGCTTAGCTCAGGTACTGCAGGCCTCTATCCTAACGGCGAGCGGCATTTGCGAACCCTGGCCGAATTGCAGCGTATCTACCCCGCCCGGTTACTGGAGGCTACGCTGCAGATTGCCCAGCGCCTGCACTTTTCCCTGGATGAACTGCGCTACCAGTACCCCCGTGAACTGGTGCCCTCCGGTCACACACCAGCCAGCTGGCTGCGATACCGGACCCTGCAGGGGCTGCGGGAGCGCTGGCCTGCCGGTGCTTCGGCCGCCATTCTGAAGCTGATAGACCACGAGCTCGAGCTGATCGTCGAGCTGCGTTACGAACCCTATTTCCTGACGGTGGACGACATCGTCCGTTTCGCCCGCAGCCGGGGCATCCTCTGCCAGGGTCGCGGGTCCGCGGCGAACTCCGCCGTGTGTTTTTGTCTGGGTATCACGGAGGTGGACCCCGCACACATGTCCCTCCTCTTCGAGCGCTTCATCTCCCGCGAGCGCAATGAACCACCCGACATCGATGTGGATTTCGAGCACGAGCGGCGCGAGGAGGTGATCCAGTACATCTATGCCCGCTATGGCCGGGACCGCGCGGCACTGACGGCCACCGTGATCACCTACTGTCCCCGCAGTGCCATTCGTG
This sequence comes from uncultured Chromatiaceae bacterium, assembly GCA_964391025.1. Classification (GTDB taxonomy): domain Bacteria; phylum Pseudomonadota; class Gammaproteobacteria; order Steroidobacterales; genus SHZI01. Next base: position 23,682 of record CAYMKJ010000123.1, on the reverse strand, counting down.
ACGTGGGCCGGGCGCTGGGGCTATCCGAGGCGCAACTCAGCCGGGTGGCACGCAATCTGCAGTGGTGGGATGGCCGGGCCGTTGCGCCTCCGCGCATCCGGGAGGCCGGCTTTGATCCGGCCAGTCCGCTAATGCACCGCCTGGTGACGCTGGTCGGTCAACTGATCGGCTTTCCCCGGCATCTCTCCCAGCACGTCGGCGGTTTTGTGATTGCCGAGGAGCCCCTCTGCCGGCTGGTGCCGATCGAGAACGCATCCATGGCGGACCGGACGGTCATCCAGTGGGACAAGGATGACCTCGATGAGATGGGCCTGCTCAAGGTGGATGTACTCGCGCTCGGCATGCTATCGGCCATCCGCCGCAGCTTTGCCCTGCTTCGGGAGCACAAGGGGCGCGAGCTTTCCCTGCACACGGTACCGCCTGAAGACCCGGCGGTGTACGCCATGCTCGGCAGGGCCGACACCATGGGAGTCTTTCAGATCGAGTCCCGTGCCCAGATGGCCATGCTGCCGAGGCTGAAGCCCCGGACCTACTACGACCTCGTCATCCAGGTGGCGATCATCCGGCCCGGACCCATCCAGGGGGACATGGTGCATCCCTACCTGCGGCGCCGGAACGGGGAGGAGCCGGTGACGTATCCCAGCCCGGAAGTTCGCCAGGTGCTGGAGCGCACGCTCGGGGTGCCCATCTTTCAGGAGCAGGTCATGCAACTGGCGGTCGTAGCGGCGGGTTTCACGCCGGGCGAGGCCGACCAGCTGCGCCGGGCCATGGCCGCGTGGCGCCGGCGGGGTGGCCTTAAGCACTTCGAGGAGCGGCTGATTGCCGGCATGCGGGCCCGCAACTATTCCGTGGAGTTCGCGCGCCAGATCTTCAAGCAGATCTGCGGTTTCGGGGAGTACGGTTTTCCGGAGTCCCATGCCGCCAGTTTCGCCCTGCTGGTGTACGTCTCCGCCTGGCTGAAGCAGCACGAGCCTGCCGCTTTCAGCTGTGCGTTGCTGAACAGCCAGCCGATGGGGTTCTACGCCCCCTCACAGCTGGTCCAGAGTGCGCGTCGTGCCGGTGTGGAGATCCGTCCGGTGGAGGTGAACCGCAGTGCCTGGGATTGCACTCTCGAAGTCGCGGCAAATGGCGGGCACGCCTTACGACTCGGCTTGCGCCTGGTCAGCGGGCTTGGGAAGACGGCGGGCGACCAGGTCGTCCGCCGGCGCGGCGGGCAGCCTTATCACAGTGTCCAGGATCTCCACGAGCGTGCGGCCTTGCCCCAGCAGGAGCTCGGTGCCCTGGCGGCGGCGGGTGCCCTGGCGGGTATTGCCGGTCACCGGCACCGGGCGCGCTGGGCAGTGGCTGGCGCCGAACCACCCTTACCGTTGTTACCGGTGCTGCGGATCGCGGAAGGGATACCGCTGCTTCGGGCGCCCACCGAGGGCCAGGACATCGCTGCCGACTACCAGAGCCTGGGTTTGACGCTGGGCCGCCACCCCCTGGCGCTGCTGCGTACCCGGCTGCGCAGCCAGGGCATCAGCACGGCCATTGACCTGCAGGAGGTGCGTGACGAGGCGCCGGTGCATACAGCGGGGATCGTCACGACGCGCCAGCGGCCCGCCAGCGCGGGAGGAGTCACTTTCGTGACACTGGAAGATGAAACCGGCTACGTCAACCTGATCGTCTGGCGGCAGCTGGCGGAACGTCAGCGCCGGGTCCTGCTCGAGTCACGTTTGCTGGGGGTCTGGGGGCAGATACAGCGGCAGGGCGATGTCCTGCACCTGGTGGCGATGCGTCTCGAGGATCTCAGTGCTCTGCTGGGCCAGCTGCCAACGCGCAGCCGGGATTTCTCCTGAGCAGCCCGGGGCGTGGTTTCCCTGGCCTCAGTCCTCGACTTTGAGGTCGAGGACCTGAAAGTCCTCAAAGTCCTCGAGCTCCTGGGCGATCCGCTTGCGCTCCAGGTAGTCCTCGAGCTTGTGGCGGGCGCAATGCACCTCCAGCGGCTTGCCGTGCTGGGAATCGGCCTCGAGTTCGGCAATCAGGTTCTCGACATTGATCTCGATGGACAGTTCGCCGACGTTGTCAGTAACCGCCGTCTCCATCCCCAGCTCGTCATCGGCACCGTCATCTGCCAGCGACTCGGCGGAGTCAAGTTTGTTGAGCGTCTCCGATGGCTCCAGGGGAGGCTCCGGGAGCGGAGCCCTCTCAGCCTTGGCCAGTACCGCAGACTTGCGACCCATTGATCAATCCTTATGTTCAAAGAGCAATGCCGACGGTGTTTTTATAATGACCTTCCCCCGAGATGACAATCCCAATTTCTGTATTTCGTGAACTGATTCCGGGGCTACCGCACAAGAGCGGGCCCGGTTGACAGGCCGTCAGCCAACCAGCTGGTTCAGTTCGAAAATCGGCAACAGGATGGCCAGGACAATGACCAGCACGATGACGCCCATCGTCACAATCAGGGCGGGTTCCAGAATGCCGAGCAGGGCGGCTATGAGCCCATCCATTTCCCGCTCCTGATTGGTGGCGGCCCGGGTGAGCATGGCGTCGAGCTTGCCGCTGGCCTCACCACTCGAGATCAGGTGAACGCAGAGGGGGGGGAAATAACCCCCGACTGCCAGGGACTTGCCAATGGGGGCGCCTTCCCGGACGCGGGCTGCGGCGCCCTCGACGGCCTCCCGCATCGGCACGTTGGTGACCACTTCCGCCGAAATCCGCAGCGCTTCGAGCACGGGTACGCCACTGCCGGTGAGTATGCTCAGCGTGCGGGTGAACCGGGCGGTGTTGGAGCCGCGGACCAGTTTTGCGATCAGGGGAATGTGCAGGAGCAGGGCGTCCCTCCACCGCCGCGGTCCCGGCTGGCGAAGGGCGCGGCGCGCTGCGAAGGCCGTCCCGACCAGTCCCACCAGCAAGTACAGGCCATAGTCGCGAAGGAAGTTACTGAGCGCGATCAGGAATACCGTGAGTCCCGGAAGTTCCCTCCCGGTATTCGAGAACACGCCGACGACCTTCGGCACGACGTAGACCAGCATGCCGCTGACGATCAGCAGTGCGAGCACCGTCAGCACGATAGGGTAAATCATGGCGTGCTGGATCTTCTGGCGCAGCACCTGGCGGCCCTCGGTGTAGTCCGCCAGCCGCTCCAGAACAGCGTCGAGATGACCGGACTGTTCACCGGCAGATACGGTGGCCCTGTAGATCTCGGGAAAGGCCTTGGGAAAGTCCGCGAAGCCATCGGCCAGGGTGTGGCCCTCCATCACCTTCGAACGCACGCCGATCAGCACGCTCTTGACCCGCGTGGACTCGGTCTGCTCCGAGACGGCAAGCAGCGCCTCCTCCAGCGGCATTGAGGACTGCACCAGGGTTGCCAGCTGCCTCGTGACGAGAGCCAGATCGTTGGCCGACATGGTGGGCCGCAGGGTGAAGGACAGCTGCCGGGAGGCTTCGCGCTGGGCGACCTCGGTGACTGTGAGTGGGAGCAGTTGGCGTTCGCGCAGCAATTGCCGCACCTGGCGGGCCGTGTCGCCTTCGAGAATACCCTTGCGTTCCTTCCCGCCGGGATCGACAGCGGTGTATTCGAAGGCCCCCATCAGTCGGAGCGGGTGACGCGCAGGACCTCTTCGAGGGTCGTGACCCCGGCCAGAGCCTTGCGCAGGCCATCATCACGGATGCTGGGACTGCGCGTGCGCGCGTAGCGTTCCAGCTCGTGCTCACCCGCGCCGTCGTGAATCATGGTTCGAAACTCGTCGTCGATGGTGACGAGTTCGTAAATGCCGGTGCGGCCCCGATAGCCGGCCCCACCAGCCTGCATCGCCGTCTCGTCCGGGTGGTAGAGGGGAGGTGGGTTGGCCGGATCGACGCCGAGGGTCCGGCACTCGTACTCGCGGGCCGTGTAGGCCAGCTTGGTGGCCGGATCGATGACCCGCACCAGCCGCTGGGCCAGCACGCCGACGAGACTGGAGGACAGCAGGAAGGGCTCGACTCCCATGTCCCGCAACCGGGTCACGGCCCCGACAGCTGTGTTGGTGTGGAGAGTGGAAAGCACGAGATGGCCGGTAAGGCTCGCCTGAACGGCGATCTCGGCCGTTTCCAGGTCGCGAATCTCGCCCACCATGACCACGTCCGGATCCTGGCGCAGGATGGCCCGCAGGCCCCGCGCAAAGGTCATTTCGGCCTTCGTGTTCACCTGGGACTGGCCGATGCCGTCGATGTAGTACTCGATCGGATCCTCGACCGTCATGATGTTGCGCGTGTTGTCGTTGATGCGCGCGAGCGCCGCGTAGAGAGTCGTCGTCTTGCCCGAGCCCGTGGGCCCGGTCACGAGAATGATGCCGTGGGGCTTGCGAATGAGCCCGTCAATTACACCCTTGGTGCCCGAGTCCATACCCAGGCTCTCCAGTTCCAGTCGACCCGCGTGCTTGTCGAGCAACCGGAGGACCACCCGTTCCCCATGCCCGGAGGGCATCGTTGAAACCCGCACGTCCACTGCCCGCCCGGCAATGCGCAGCGAAAAGCGGCCGTCCTGCGGCAGCCGCTTCTCGGCGATGTCGAGCTTGCCCATGACCTTGATGCGGGACACCACCAGTGGGGCAACCGCCCGCCGGGATTGCAGAACTTCCCGGAGTATCCCGTCCACGCGAAAGCGGACCACGAGGCGGTTTTCGAAGGGCTCGATGTGGATGTCCGAGGCGTTCTCCTTCACCGCAGACGTCAGCAGGGCATTGATGAGCCGGATGATCGGCGCATCGTCATTGCTTTCGAGAAGGTCGGAGGGCTCGGGCAGTTCCTGCGCAACGCGGAAGAGGTCGGTGTCTTCACCGAGGCCATCCACCATCTGCATGGTGGTGTTCGACTCGCGCTCGTAGGTCTGCTGCAATTGACGGTCGAATTCCGCCGGCGGCACGACCTGCAGCCGCATGGACCCGTCAACAAAGCGGCGAACCTCGGAGATTGCCGACAGCTTCGCATCAGAGCGGACAATCGTGAGGGGCCGGCCATCCAGCAGTCCGTTGATCAGCACGCCATGGCGCTTTGCAAAGGCGAATGGCAGGACGTAGCGCCGCACTTCAGGCGGCAGCTGCGCGCTGGCTGCCGGCACGGGCGGAACCTGGCGTGCGTCCGCCAGGTCGTCAAGGAGATCAGGTACCCCTGGATTCACGGGGGAGGCGCCTCTGGCAAACGGCGGAGGTCAATCACCGGCGCCTCGGGAGGCGGGGAAGGCAGCGTCGCGGGTGGCGGCTCCAGCTCCGGCAGGAAGGGCCGCTCGGTCAGGGGCATCAGGCGGGGATTCTCGGGTCTGGTAGCCAACTGCAGATCCCGGATGTAATTGTACTTCGCGTTAGTCTCAAAAGACGCCTGCACATTGTCGCGAAGGATCGTCGGCCGGATGAAAACCATCAGGTTGGTCTTCGCTCGGGTGGTAACGTTCGACCGGAAGAGGGCGCCCAGCAGCGGGATGCTGCCGAGGATGGGTACGCGCTGCTCCTTTTCCGTGACCTGGTCCTGGATCAGGCCGCCAAGCACCAGTGTGCCACCGTCCTCGACGATCACGGAAGTGTTGATCGAACGGTTGCTGGTAATGAGGTCCACTGCCTGAGAGCTGGGGAGAATCGATGAGATCTCCTGTTCGATCTTCAGGCGGACCGCATTGCCTTCGTTGATCTGCGGTGTCAGCTTCAGCGTGAGACCGACCTGTTCCCGCTCGATGGTCTGGAAGGGGTTGACCGACGTGTTCCCGCCGGTTGCGCCGGTGTTGGTGAACGAGCCGGTGACGAAGGGCACCTCCTGGCCAACCTCGATCTGGGCTTCCTCATTGTCCAGCGTGACCAGTGTGGGCGTACCAATGATGTTGCTGGTGCCGTCTGACTCCAGTGCCTCGATCAGGGCGACGAAGTTCAGCCCGGAAGTCCCCAGCCGGCCCACGCCCATGGTCAGGCCATTGCCAATCAGGGAGCCTATGCCGCCTATGCCGCCAGCGCCGCCAACGCCGCCAACGTCACCAGTGCCACCAGCGCCACCAAGAATGGCACCACCGATGCCCGCGACGCCGGCGGTGTTATCAAACCTCGTAAGGCCAATGACGCTGTTGAGATCCCTGTCACCAAACGCCCAGGTGACGCCGAGCTCGGCGGCCTTGTCTGACGAAACTTCAACAATGATCGCCTCGACCATGACCTGGGCGCGCCGGATGTCCAGTCTGTCGATGACCACCATCATGGACTTCATGGTCTTGGGCGGCGCCGTGATGATCAGTGCGTTGGTTGATTCATCGGCCCAGATGCTGACCTCGCCCCGCTGGGCCGGAGGGACGGCGGCATCCTTGCCCCCCGCGCCGGCCGCCGCCTGGGGGCCACTGCCCGAGTACTGGCTCTGCAGCTTGGTGGCCAGGTCTACCGCATCCGTGTAACGGAGGTAGCGGACCTGGGTGTCGCCACCTTCCTCGAGCGGCGTGTCCAGATGGGCGATCAGGGCCCGGTAACGGAGGCGGTCAGTCTTGTCCCCGGTCAGCAGCACACTGTTGGTGCGTTCGTCAGCGACGACGGATATTCGGGGGCCACCGCCACCCTCGGCCTGCTGGCCGGCCTGGTTCAACGCGGCGATGATCTTGACGATCTCGGCAGCGGAGGCGTGCTCGAGCCGGATCACCTCATAGTCCTGATCCGCCGCCTGATCGATGCGCGCAATGATGCGCACCATGCGATCCACGTTCGAGGCCCGGTCGCTGATGATCAGCAGGTTGGAGGGCGGGTGTGCGGCCAGATGGCCATACTGGGGAATCAGTGGCCGCAGGATCGGGACGAGCTGAGCTGCTGCCACGTTCTGGACGGCGATCACCCGGGTCACGATGTCGTCCGGTCGCCCGCCGCCGGGTTCGTCTTCGGCACCGGGCGACTGGCGCGCATTGGCATCCGGGAGAATCTTGATGACATCGCCGGCCGGGACGGCCACGAAGCCGTAGACAGAAAGTATGGACAGGAAGGCCTCGTAGAAGGCTTCCGGGCTCATCGGCGCCGCGGACAGCATGGTCACCTGGGCTTTGACTCGCGGGTCCAAGATAAAATTCTTGCCGGTTACCTCGCCGACCGCCTCGATGACCTGCCGGATGTCGGCATCCTTGTAGTTGGGCGTGATGGTCGCCTGCTGCGCCTCCAGCGACGTAGCACACACCATCGCCACCAGGGTCAGGCAGATGCTGACCAGATGCGGATGGCGGGTGGCGGGGGCCGGCTTGACTGGTTCGCTCACTGCGTCGCTCCGACGGCGTTGATCTGAGTCATGTTGAGCGACAGCACCTGGGGCTGCCCATCACGCTCGACGGTGACCGTGACCTGGGGTGCATCGCCCAGGCTCCGAAAGACTTCCATTCCCTGGGCCGGATTATTCAACGCAATACCGTTGATTTCCGTGACGAGGTCGCCGGCCCGCAGGCCCAGGGACGCGAACTGCTGGCGGTTCGGTCCGGGGTAGATGCGGTAGCCTTTCAACTGACCGTTGGGCATGAAGGGTTGTGGCCGCACGACTTCGAGAAAACCCGCCGCGTTCTGTGCGACCAACTCCTGCACATTGGGTTGGGCGGGAGCGCCCGCGGGGCGGGGCGCTGCCGAAAGGCCTCCGCCTGGAGGCGCCCCAGCCCCCTGCCCCTCTCTCGGCAGGCGCAGGACTTCCAGCTGTCCGGCACGAGCAAGGATCACGCGGTCCGCCTGGATCTGTTGCACCGTGGCGCCGCCAGGCAGGGTGGAATTCACAAAATAGACCTGCTCGTTACCGCTACCGTCCGCGATGATGGCGTGGGCGAAGCGGGGGTCGCCGGCAGCGACAGCGCCGCGGAGCTGGAGGGACAGGCTCGTGTCTGGTGCCGTCAGCGCTGCGTCGCCCGTGATTGCCGGTGGCTCCTTCGAGATTTCTCCGAACAGATGGGCTGCCGTGATGGTGGCGTAGTCGGCAGTTCCGGCAGCGGTCTGCCCCATTTGGGGCAACGGTTGAGGCGGCTGCCAGGGCGCGCTCGGTCCGGCGGGATACAGCAGCCAGAAGAGACGGGCGAGGTAGTAGCCGATCAGGATTACAGTCACCACGGAAGCCGCGAGCGGCAGGTGCTCGTTCGCACGAGCGACCGCCAGCGTCGGCGCTGGTCCGCCGAAACGGGAGACTAGATACTGAATGTTCACAGAAACCCAAGAAACTTAACGGGATTTAGCATAATCAGGTACTGGGGGGGGAGCAACCTCTAGAATCACATCCCCGTGCCCGTCTCGTCGGGATTAGAGCCCTCCTGCTCCCGGCGAACCGTGACCGGCTCCGCACACCGCAGCACAGTGTGACTCAGGCCCGGTTAATGCCGCCTGACCAATGCCCTTGCGCAGTGCGGAATCCAAGCCACTCCTCTGAATCGAATACGCTATTATCGTTGTCAATTCAAGATTTTCCGCGCAGGGACGACCTAACTCTTGCGAGCAGCGACCGATGGGCAGCGATAGCGACAAGGATCTGACGCGGCGCATGGACGATGGCCGGGGGCTTGTTCTCGAGGAGGCACGCCCCAAAGTCAAACGTCCGCCCTTGTATCGGGTGGTTCTGCTGAACGACGATTACACGCCGATGGAGTTCGTCGTCGAAGTACTGGAGCTCATTTTCGCCATGGACCGGCAAAAGGCCACGCGTGTCATGCTGGAAGTCCACACCCGGGGCAAGGGGGTGTGCGGCGTGTTTACGTACGAGATTGCGGAAACCAAGGTAGCCCAGGTCGGCGCTTATGCCCAGCAGCATCAGCATCCGCTTCTTTGCACCCTTGAGGAAACCTGACGGTCATGTTGAGCAGTGAACTCGAGTACTGTCTGAACGAGGCCTTCCAGCAGGCCCGGAAGAAGCGCCATGAGTACATGACGGTGGAGCACCTGCTGCTCGCTATTGTCGACGTACCGACCGTTACCGAAATACTCAAGGGCTGCGGCGCTGATCTGGCCCGACTGCGCCGCGATCTGGAGCAGTTCATCGAGGAGTCCACCCCCCGGCTTCCCGAGGGCAGCGAGCAGGACGTCCAGCCCACGCTGGGATTCCAGCGTGTGTTGCAGCGTGCGGTGTTCCACGTTCAGTCGAGTGGCAAAAAGGAGGTCCGTGGCGAAAACGTGCTGGTCGCTATTTTTGGCGAGAAGCAGTCCCACGCGGTGTACCTGCTGGGCCTGCAGGACGTCACGCGTCTCGATGTGGTCAATTTCATTTCCCACGGCTTGTCGAAGTTGCGGGACGACTCCACCGGAACGAAGCCCCAGTCCGGAGAAGGCGAGGAGGGTGATGGCGACCCCAGCGGCAGTGCGCTCGACAACTACGCCACCAACCTGAACAAGCGTGCGCGGGAGGGCAAGATCGATCCCCTGATCGGTCGTGAGCTGGAAGTGGAGCGGACCATCCAGATCCTCTGCCGGCGGCGGAAGAACAACCCCCTGTACGTCGGCGAGGCCGGCGTGGGCAAGACGGCGATTGCCGAAGGTCTTGCCAAGATGATCGTCGAGGGCAAGGTGCCGGACGTGCTGGCGAACTGCACGATTTATGCACTGGACATGGGGTCCCTGTTAGCCGGCACGAAATACCGGGGCGACTTCGAGAAGCGCTTCAAGGCCGTGATCAAGGAGCTGGGCAAGGACCCCGGTGCCATCCTGTTCATTGACGAGATTCACACCGTGATTGGCGCGGGGGCCGCTTCCGGAGGCGTCCTCGACGCCTCGAACCTCATCAAGCCGGTCCTGTCGAGCGGCGAGCTGCGCTGTATTGGCTCGACAACCTACCGGGAATACCGTGGCGTTTTCGAAAAGGACCACGCGCTGGCCCGACGCTTTCAGAAGATCGACATTACTGAGCCGACCATTCCACAGACCATCGAGATCCTGCGGGGGCTCAAGACCCGTTTCGAGGAATACCACGGTGTCACCTACACGGATGCTGCAATTATCGCGGCCGTCGAGTTATCTGCACGGCACATCAACGAGCGTCAGCTCCCTGACAAGGCAATCGACGTCATCGACGAGGCCGGCGCCAGCGTCCGGCTCGAGCCCGCGGCGACGCGCACCAGCGAAGTAGGCGTCATCCAGATCGAGAACGTGATCGCCAAGATGGCCCGGATTCCGCCCAAGAGCGTTTCCGCGTCCGATCGGGATCAACTCCGCAATCTGGAGCGCGACCTGAAACTGGTGATCTTTGGTCAGGACAAGGCCGTAACAGCGCTGTCAGCCGCCATCAAGATGGCCCGCTCGGGGCTTCGGGAAGCGGAGAAGCCGGTGGGCGCCTTTCTCTTCGCCGGACCGACTGGCGTTGGCAAGACGGAGGTCACGCGGCAGCTTGCCCATTGTCTCGGGATTGAGCTGATCCGTTTTGACATGTCGGAGTACATGGAGCGGCACACCGTGTCGCGCCTGATCGGTGCGCCGCCGGGCTATGTGGGCTTCGACCAGGGCGGATTGTTGACCGAGGCCATCAGCAAGCATCCGCATGCGGTCCTGCTGCTGGATGAAATCGAAAAGGCCCACCCGGAAGTGTTCAACCTGCTGCTGCAGGTTATGGATCACGGCACACTTACAGACAATAACGGCCGCAAGGCCGATTTTCGCAATGTGATTCTCGTGATGACCACGAACGCCGGCGCCCAGGAAATGGGGCGGGCTTCGATGGGCTTCACTGAGCAGGACAACAGCACCGACGGCATGGGGATTATCAATCGCATGTTCACGCCGGAGTTCCGTAACCGTCTGGACACAATCATCCAGTTTGACCCGCTGGGCAGGGAGGCGATCCTGCGCGTTGTGGACAAGCTGGTAATGGAGCTGGAGGCGCAGCTGGACAAGAATGCTGTCACGATCGAGCTCGAGCCGGCCGCCCGTCAGTGGATCGCCGACAAGGGCTACGACCCGAAGATGGGGGCGCGGCCCATGGCCCGGGTCATTCAGGAGCAGATCAAGCGACCGCTGGCTGAGCAGCTGCTGTTCGGTGAACTGGCCAAGGGCGGGCACGTCCGGATCCTGCTGGACGATGCGGGTGAACTGAGCCTGGTGACGACCCCTGCCACCAGGACCCTGGAGCACATTCCTGATCCGGCCTGAGTTAGCGGGCGCGGAAGGTGATGCGGCCCTTGGACAGGTCGTAGGGGGTTAGTTCGACCGTGACACGGTCCCCCGTGAGAATCCGGATGTAATTCTTGCGCATCTTTCCCGAGATGTGCGCGTTCACGACATGGCCGTTATCGAGCGTGACCCGAAACGTGGTGTTGGGCAGGGTTTCGGTGACGACCCCGTCCATCGTGATGGCTTCTTCTTTCGACATGGAGACTCCGGCGAACGGGCCGGGATTGTCGTCGAACTCGTTCAGCCGTGCAAGGGAGTCGGGACGGTGTGGGCCGTGACAAGTCCGGATGTTGCCCTGGGAGTTTCCAGCCAGTTGCCCATTTGGTCTGCCCCGGCGGCGAGGGTCTGCACGTGCTGGAGAAACTCCCCGCGGGGCATGAGCTGGCTGCCCAGTGAGGCCAGGTGCCTGGTTTCCACCTGGCAGTCGATGAGTTTCATGCCCCGGGTTTCAACCAGACGTACGAGCCGCACCAGCGCGACTTTCGACGCATCAGTGGCGTGACTGAACATCGATTCGCCGAAGAAGATCCCCCCGAGAGCGATCCCGTAGAGCCCACCCACCAGCTTTGCTCCGTGCCAGGTTTCCACGGCGTGAGCGTAGCCCAGCTCGTGCAGATGAAAATACGCCGAACGCATTTCTGGCGTGATCCACGTGCCGGTGCTCGCGCGGGCGTCAGCGCAGGCATCGATCACGGATCCGAAGGCCAGGTCCACCGAAACACGGTAGCGACTGCCCCGCAATGTCCGGCGGAGACTCCGCGAGATATGCAGCTTCTCCGGCAGAAGCACCGCCCGGGGATCCGGCGACCACCAGAGAATCGGTTGTCCTGCCTCGTACCAGGGAAAGATTCCACGGCCATATGCCGCGAGCAGACGAGGGGGCGTCAGGTCCCCGCCCACCGCGAGCAGGCCGTCCGGCGACCTGGCCGCTCCGGCGGGATCTGGAAAGGAGTCCGGTGGATCGTCCGGATGGAGAAACGTAATCGCAGGCATGGCCGATGGTGCCGGGCTGGTCATCCCGTGCCCTTCTTGTAGGGCACATGGTCGCGGGCGGCTTCGATGTACTCGTCGATATGGCTGCGTTCCCGATCCAGGTACTGGTCGATGGCTGTCGCGAACTGCGGGTGTGACAGCCAGTGCGCTGACCAGGTTTCCGTGGGCACGAAGCCGCGACTGATCTTGTGCTCCCCCTGGGTGCCCGGCTCGAACGACTGCAAGCCCTGCTCGATGCAGTACTCGATACCCTGGTAGTAGCAGGTCTCGAAGTGGAGGCTGTGATAGTCACCCTGACTGCCCCAATAGCGGCCGTAGAGCGTGTCTGTGCTCCGAAAGCAGAGCGCCGTCGCCACGGGTTGTCCCCGGAGCAGTGCCACAATGGCCAGAAGGTTATCCGGCAGAAGGGCACTGATCTTCGTGAAGAACGCCTCGTTGAGGTAAGGCTCGCGGCCTCGCCGCCAGAACGAACTCCCGTAGAGCGGCATCAGCTGCTGCCAGAGTGCGGGATCGATCTCTGCGCCGGTCAGGCGGACGAAACTGATCCCCGCTTCCGCTACCCGACGTCGCTCGCGTTTGGCCTTCTTGCGCTTTTCCGCCGTGAACTCGCCGAGGAACGCATCGAAGTCGGCGTACCCCCGGTTGCGCCATTGAAACTGGCAGTCCTTGCGGGACAGAAATCCGGCGCGGGACAGCGGGCCGGTTTCACTGGCAGTCGGAAACAGCACATGTACCGATGATGCCCCAGTCTGCCGGGCCAGTTCGGTGGCGCCGCCAAGGAGGGCTGCCGCAACGCTGTCGGGTTCCTGGTCGGCCGCAGACAGCAGGCGGGGGCTGGTGGCGGGAGTGAAAGGGACCGCGGAGACCAGCTTGGGAAAGTAGCGCAGCCCGGCGCGCCGATAGGCATCAGCCCAGGACCAGTCGAAGACAAATTCACCATGCGAGTTGGTCTTCTGGTACAGGGGCATTGCGCCCACGAGTCGCCGCGTGTCGTCGCGGAGCAGGAGATGGCAGGGGTACCAGCCTGAAGCGCCGCCGACGCAACCGGTTTCCTCCAGGGCAAGCAGGAATTCGTGGCGAAGGAAGGGGCACTGGGACCCGCGCAAACTGTTCCAGTCGGCGGCTGGCACCGCGGCCAGACTCTGGGCAACTTCAATGCGCAAGGTGACTGGGCGTCCGGATTCTCACCCGGCAACGCTGTCCAGATACTTTTCGGCGTCGAGTGCCGCCATGCACCCGGAACCCGCGGAGGTGATCGCCTGCCGGTAGACGCTGTCGGCCACATCACCTGCAGCAAATACCCCCGGGATGCTGGTCGCCGTGGCCGCCCCGGCGCGTCCCGTCCGCACCACGATATAGTTCTTGTCGAGTTCCAGTTGATCCTTGAACAGGGCGGTGTTCGGATCGTGACCGATGGCGATGAACAGGCCGGCGACATCGATGGCCTGAACCTGCTCACTCCCGGTGGTTGAGCGCACGCGCACGCCGGTCACGCCGGCCTCGTTGCCGACCACCGAGTCCACTGCATGATTCCAGATTACCGAGACATTGCCGCCATCGCGGGTCCTCCCCAGGAGCTTGTCCTGGAGCATTTTCTCCGCGCGCAGCCCGGCCCGCCGGTGAATCAGCGTGACGTGGGAGGCGAGGTTTGACAGATACAGCGCTTCCTCGACCGCGGTATTACCGCCACCGACCACCGCGACGCGCTGGCCGCGATAGAAGAAGCCATCGCAGGTGGCGCAGGCCGACACACCCTTGCCTCGAAAACTCTGCTCAGAGGGGAGGCCGAGATAGCGCGCTGACGCCCCCGTGGCGATGATGAGGGCGTCGCAGGTGTAGCCCCGGGAGCCGCCGCGCAGGCGAAATGGCCGCGCATGGAGCTCGACGGCTTCGATCTGGTCGAGGACTCCGGTGACGCCGAGGCGCTCGCCATGCTCGCGCAACTGGGTCATCAGTTCCGGTCCCTGGAGTCCATGCCGGCCCCCAGGCCAGTTATCCACGTCGGTCGTGGTCATCAACTGGCCGCCTTGTTCGAGGCCTGAGATGAGCAGGGGCTTGAGATTGGCCCGGGCGGCGTAAACGGCGGCACTGTAACCGGCAGGTCCCGAGCCCAGGATGATCAGTCGGGCATGAGTGGCGAGTGTCATCGGGCCAGTTTAGGCGATGGCCCGCGCTTGCGTCCAAACGACGTGCTGCTATCATCCAGGGCGTTATCTGCTTGACGGGCAGGCAGTTAACCAGGTTTGTTGTTGCGTATTCTCAGGGATCGGCTCCTCAGGGATTGGAATGGCCAGAGCCATCGGACTCGAAAGTCGCGGCCTTGCCGCGCCCCTCACCCATGCCGTTCGCGAAGCGGCCCTGTGGGTGCTTGGCGCGATCGCGCTGATCATGCTGGTGGCTCTGTTGAGCTACAGCCCGCAGGATCCAGGCTTCAGTCACACCGGCAACGGCACGCCCCTGCGAAATCAGATCGGCGCTATCGGGGCCTGGTACGCCGATGTCGCGTTCAGTCTGTTCGGCGGCCCCGCGTTGCTCTTTCCTGCAATGACCCTGCTGGTCGGCTGGATCGTGTTCACCGCGCGCAGCAGCCCTGGCCCCATTGACCGGCAGGTTCTCATCACCCGGCTGTCCGGCTTTGCCCTGACCCTGGCCACCAGCTGCGCGCTGGCGACCCTGCATTTTCACCCCCACGGTCTGCCGCAGACGGCCGGCGGTGCCTTTGGGGAGCTGCTGGGGAATGGCCTCGCCTCGGGTCTGGGTCCTCTGGGTGCGACGCTGCTCCTCCTGGCGTCCTGGCTGGCTGGCGTCTCCCTCTTTACGGGCTTGTCCTGGCTGGCCGTCATGGACCGGGTGGGCCGTTGCATTTTCGACGGCGCGGACCGGATCCGATCGCTGTTCACTGAATTCCAGTCGCGCACGGCAGGACGGCGGGTCCAGGAGGAACGGCAGGAGGTCGTCCGGAAGGAACGCAAGAAGGTCGAGAAGAAGCTGCCGCCGCGGATCTATCCGGTGCTGGCGGCCCCTCAACCGAGCCAGCGGGCAGAGAAGGAGCGACAGGTTCCGCTGTTTCATGGAACAGTGGTGCCGGGAGAACTGCCGCCGCTCTCGCTGCTGGACGATCCGCCGGAACGCCCGCCTGGATACTCCAAGGAGTCCCTCGAGGCCATATCGCGCCTTGTCGAGCTGAAGCTCCGGGATTTCGGCGTCGAGGTCGAAGTCGTGGCCGTCCAGCCGGGCCCGATCGTCACGCGCTTCGAATTGGCCCCCGCGCCAGGAGTCAAGGTCAGCCAGATCAGCAACCTGTCAAAAGACCTGGCCCGATCCCTGTCGGCCATCAGCGTCCGGGTCGTTGAAGTGATTCCGGGCAAGCCGACGGTGGGGCTCGAGATTCCGAACGAGACCCGCGAAATGGTGACCCTCGGGGAAATCCTCCGTTCGCACGCCTACGAGGAGATGCCATCGCCACTGACACTCGCGCTTGGCAAGGATATCGGCGGCAAATCCGTGGTTGCGGACCTGCAGCGCATGCCGCACCTGATGATTGCCGGCACGACGGGCTCGGGAAAGTCGGTGGGGATCAATGCGATGGTGCTGAGCCTGCTCTTCAAGGCGACGGCCGAAGACGTGCGCATGATCATGATCGATCCGAAGATGCTCGAGTTGTCCGTCTACGAAGGAATTCCTCATCTTCTGGCGCCGGTGGTGACCGACATGAAGGAGTCGGCGAATGCCCTGCGCTGGTGCGTGGCCGAGATGGAGCGCCGCTACCGGCTCATGGCCGCGCTCGGAGTGCGTAACCTCAGCGGCTTCAATCGCAAAGTGAAACTGGCGCTGGACAAGGGTGAGCCGATTCCCGATCCGCTCGTGGGCACGGAGTACGCCCCGAAGCCCACGGTCGATGGCGCAGTCCCAACCCTGACTGCCCTGCCACAAATCGTTGTGATCATCGACGAGCTGGCCGACATGATGATGATCGTCGGCAAGAAGGTTGAGGAGCTGATTACCCGGCTCGCGCAGAAGGCGCGGGCCTCCGGGATTCACCTGATCATTGCGACGCAGCGGCCGTCCGTGGACGTCATCACGGGCCTTATCAAGGCCAACATTCCCACGCGTATCGCCTTCCAGGTATCAGCCAAGGTCGATTCCCGGACGATCCTCGACCAGAGTGGTGCCGAGAGCCTGCTCGGGCATGGTGACATGTTGTTCCTGCCGCCCGGAACGAGCATGCCGTTGCGTGTGCACGGCGCGTTTGTCTCTGATCAGGAGGTGCATCGGGTCGTGGCGCACCTCAAGGGCGGCGGCCCACCCGTGTACCTCGACGAGATTACCGAAGGTCCGGCAATGGGCTTCCCCGGGCTGCCTGGTGAGACACCGCAGACTGGCGAGGCGGACGGTGAAGAAGACGCGTTGTATGATCAGGCGGTGAAAATCGTCTGCGAGACCCGTCGCGCCTCCGTGTCTGGCATCCAGCGGCGTCTCAAGATCGGCTACAACCGCGCTGCCCGGCTGGTTGAGAGCATGGAAGCGGCGGGGCTCGTCGGGCAACTCCAGTCGAATGGTTTCCGGGAAGTGATCGCGCCGCCGCCGCCCGAGAGCGACTGAGGTCGTCCGCCCATCAATGACCCGCTGGCTGCGCCCCCTTGTTGTCTTGCTTGCGCTGTTCGCCACGGTGGCGTCAAGTGCCCCGCCAGATGACAATGCCGCCGGTGTCGCGCGCTTGCGCAGCTTCCTGGCGAATGTCCAGGGCATGGAAGCCAGGTTCCGCCAGCAGGTGATCGACTCGCGCCAGCTGGTGCTGGAAGACGCTTCCGGTTCGGTCGTGATGCAGAGACCCGGCCGCTTCCGCTGGAACTATCAGGCGCCTTTCGAGCGCGTGATCGTCGCGGACGGCGAGAAGGTCTGGCTCTACGAGGCCGATCTCGATCAGGTCACCATTCGCCGGTTGACGAACGGGATCGGGGATACACCGGCGGCGCTCCTGACGGGCAAGGAATCGGTGCTGGAGCGCTTCGCGGTCGAGAAGTCCTGGGTCGAGGACGGTCTGGCCCTGGTGCGGCTGAAGCCGAAGTCGGCAGACGCGGACTTTGCCGGCGTGACACTGGGCTTCGACGGTCCCGAGCTGCGACGGCTGCTGCTCGATGACCGCCTGGGTCAGCAGACGCGCATCGACCTCACCGAGGTTCGGACCAATCCACGGCTGTCCCCGGAGGTGTTCCGCTTTCAGCCACCGCCCGGCGCCGACGTCATCGACGACAGTGAGCTCTGAGGTTCGGCATGCTGCCCTTGCGCTACGGCCGGACCTGGCTGGTGGCTGGCCTGGTGCTTCTTAGCGTCGGTCTCGTCTCGGCACTGTCGCCGGTGCCGGCCATTGTGGCGGCGGGTTCCAACGACAAACTGCTCCACGCGACTGGCTTCCTCGTCTTCATGCTCTGGTTTGGCGGCGTCTTCGAAGCCCGGTTTGCGCCGTTCCTAGTGGTGGGCTTGTCGCTTTATGGGCTCCTGATCGAACTGCTGCAGAGCCTGACGCCGGCACGGCAGGCGGAAGTCCTCGACCTCGTCGCTGACGTTGCGGGTGTTCTGCTGGGCTGGGTGCTGAGTGCCGCGGGTTTCTCCCGTTGGTGTGTGACACTGGAGTCATGGTTCGCACGCCTGAAGCCCTGAGCGGCACGGCCCCTGATGGGGAGTCCGGGTCGTCCGGCTGGCGACCGCTGGCTGACCGGATGCGGCCAGTGACCCTGGCGGAAGTGGCCGGGCAGGAGCATCTCCTTGGCGCGGGTCAGCCCCTAACCCGACTCCTCAGCGGCGAGCTGCATTCAGCCATCCTCTGGGGACCGCCCGGTTCCGGCAAGACGACCCTGGCGCGGCTCCTGGCCGCTACCGCCCGGGCACAATTCGTGGCGCTGTCGGCAGTCCTGGCCGGTGTGAAGGACGTGCGGGATGCAGTGACTCTCGCCAAGGCCACTGTCGGCCAGCCGACGGTGCTGTTCCTCGACGAGGTCCATCGCTTCAACAAGGCTCAGCAGGATGCCTTTCTGCCCTTCGTCGAGGATGGCACCCTCATCTTCATCGGTGCGACGACCGAGAATCCCGCCTTCGCGTTGAACAACGCCCTGCTGTCCCGGGCCCGGGTGTATGTGCTGAGGCCGCTGGCAGACCAGGACCTGGTGGCCATCCTGGCCGCTGCGCTTCGCGATCCGGAACGGGGTCTTGGAGCACGGCAGATCATCGCCAGCGAAAGCGAACTTCTGAACCTGGCCCGCGGCGCCGATGGTGACGCGCGACGGGCGTTGAACCTGCTGGAGGTCGCCGCCGGACTGGTTGATGCCGGACTGGTTGATGCCGGAATGGTTGATGCCGGAATGGTGAACGGCGACCACACGCTGACGCCCGCGATCGTTGCCACGGCCCTGACTGGCAGCTACCGCCGGTTTGATCGCCAGGGCGACGTGTTCTACGAACAGATCTCGGCCCTGCACAAGTCGGTGCGGGGCTCGGATCCGGATGCGGCGCTGTACTGGCTGGCGCGCATGCTGGACGGTGGCTGCGATCCTGCCTACGTGGCGCGGCGTGTCGTGCGGATGGCCTCGGAAGACATTGGCAATGCGGATCCCCGGGCCCTGACCCTCGCCCTCGAGGCCTGGCAGGCCTGGGAGCGACTGGGCACGCCGGAGGGTGAGCTGGCGCTCGCCCAGGCAGTGGTGTTTCTGGCCTGCGCGGCCAAGAGCAATGCCACCTACACCGCCTGGCAGGCGGCCCAGGCCGATGTGCAGGCTCGCGGCAGCCTGGCTGTTCCGCCGCCCCTGCGGCCGGCCTCCACGGGTCTGGCCCGGAGCCTCGGGCATGGCAGTGGCTATCGCTACGCCCACGACGAGCCCGATGCCTTTGCGGCTGGCGCCAGCTACTTCCCGGACGAGCTGGGGCAGCAAACGTATTACCAGCCGGTGGCCCGCGGTCTCGAGCAGCGCATTGCCGAGAAGCTGGCGGACTTCCGCGAGCGCAACCGGGCCGCCCGTCAGGCAAAGCCGCCGGTGTAAACTGCCGCGCATTCGGCTTTCCCGTTCTTCCGGAACCAGACCATGCTCGATCCCCGACTGCTCCGCACCGATCTCGACGGCGTGCGGGCCAATCTTGCTCGCCGCGGCTTCGTCCTCGACACCCGGGTCTTTCAGTCCCTGGAGGACCGGCGCAAGACGGTGCAGGTCCGGGTTGAAGAGTTGCGCAGCGAGCGCAATGCCCGCTCCCGGGACATCGGCAAACTGAAAGCGGCGGGCCAGGACACGGAGCCGCTCCTTGCGGCGGTCAAGCAGCTCGGCGACGAGCAGACGGATCTCGAGATGCAGCTGGCCACGCTCCAGGGCGCGCTGGAGGATCTGCAACTCGGGTTCCCGAATCTGCTGCTCGATGGCGTCCCGGACGGCCGTGACGAAGCCGCCAACGTGGAACTCCGTCGCTGGGGCACCCCATGCCCGTTCGGCTTTACCCCGCGTGACCACGTGGACCTCGGCGCCAGCAGCGGCCTGCTCGATCTGGATGTGGCGGGCAAGATTGCCGGCGCGCGCTTTTCTGTCCTGCGGGGACCCCTCGCCCGGCTGCACCGGGCGCTGATCCAGTTCATGCTGGATGTGCACGTGGGCGAGCACGGCTACACGGAAGTCTACGTGCCCTACCTGGTGAACCGGGACAGCCTCCGGGGCACGGGCCAGTTGCCGAAGTTTGCGGCCGACCTGTTCGCCGTTGGCGGGGAGTCGGACCTGCTGCTCATTCCCACGGCGGAAGTGCCGGTGACCAACCTGGTACGGGATCGCATCCTCGAGTCGGCCGCGTTGCCGGCCCGCTACGTCGCCCACACCCCCTGTTTCCGGTCGGAAGCCGGCTCCTACGGCAAGGACACCCGGGGCATGCTTCGCCAGCACCAGTTCGAAAAAGTAGAGTTGGTGCAGATCGTCCGGCCTGAGGACTCCGCGTCTGCCCTTGAGGCACTGACAGGGCATGCGGAAGCCGTGCTGCAGAAGCTGGGTTTGCCCTACCGGGTGATGGCCCTCTGTGCTGGCGACGTCGGCTTCGCGTCGGCTCGCACCTATGACCTGGAGGTGTGGCTCCCCGGCCAGGACCGGTTCCGGGAAATCTCCTCCTGCAGCAACTGCACGGATTTCCAGGCGCGGCGCATGGCGGCCCGCTGGCGGCATCCGGTCACTGGCAAGCCGGAGCTCGTGCACACGCTGAACGGCTCCGGCGTGGCCGCCGGGCGTGCGCTCATCGCCGTGATGGAGAATTATCAGAACGCTGACGGCACCATCACCGTGCCGCCGGTCCTCAAGCCCTACATGGGTGGCGTCGAGCGGCTGCCTGCAGGTCCCGTCAGCGGATGACGCCACGCGCGGTGGGCGTGCCGTCGGCCGGCCTCGCCGGGCTCGTGATGTGGTGTGCCGTGCTGGCCGTCATCGTGGCCGTGGTGGTTGTACCCTCCGGTCCCGGGGAGTCCGGGCGGGGCCTCATCTATCCGTCGGCGCTCCCGGGTCCCGTCGTGGATAACTACCACGGCACGCAGGTGGCCGATCCCTGGCGCTGGCTCGAGGCTGTGAACTCGCCGGAAACGCAGCGCTGGGTCATGGCCGAAAACCAGTTGACCGAACGCTACCTGGCCCGGCTTCCCGCCCGGAGGGGGTTTGCCGGCCGCATGCGGACCCTGCTGAACTATGAGCGTCGCGGGGTGCCTGACCGGGAGAACGGGGTTTATGTTTATTCGTGGAACCCGGGACAGGCGGAGCAGGACGTCCTGCGCGTCACCCGGGATCTCCGTCAGCCAGGCAGGGTGCTGGTCGACCCGCTGGCCATCCGCGCCGACGGTACGGTGTCCATCGCTGACTTCAAGTTGAGTCCCGACGGTTCCCGGCTGGCCTATGCCCTGTCCGACGGTGGCAGCGACTGGAAGACCTGGCACGTCCGGGACGTTGCCACGGCAACTGATGTTCCTGAAGTCCTGACCGGCACAAAGTTCACGCCGGTCAGCTGGTCTGAGGACGGGCGCGGCTTCTACTACAGCCGCTATCCGGGTGATGGCGCTTCGGGCTACGACGACCGACTCCAGGTCGCCCTCTATTTCCACGTACCCGGCACGCCGCAGGCAGATGATCCGCTGATCTACGCCGTCACGGATCACGCCACACGGGACCCCTATGGCACCGTGACTCCCGACGGGCACTTCCTCGTTCTCAATATCGAGGACGGCTACCTCACGAACGGGATCTACTACCAGCGGCTCGATGGGGCGGGCGGAGCCGGGCCTGTCGTGAAACTGCTCGATGCCTGGGACGCGCGCTACGAATTTCTGGGCGCGGTTGGCGACACTTTCTACTTCCAGACGACCCACACGGCGCCGCGGGGCCGGGTCATTGCTGTTGACCTTGCCGCGCCCGCTTCCGGCCAGTGGCGCGAAGTGGTCCCGCAGGATGCCGACGCCATCGAGGCGGCGGCGGTGGTTGGCGGTCGCCTGGTCGTCCAGTACATCCAGGACGTCCACTCCCGTCTCCAGTTGTTTGCGCTGGATGGTGCGACGGCTGTCGACGTGCAGCTACCCAGGCAGGGCACCGTCGCCGGACTGCGCGGTGTCCCCGCCAACCCTGAGGCCTTCCTCACCTACACGGACTTCACGGTACCCCGCCGTGTGTATCGCCTCGACGTGGAGTCAGCAGCACTCAACCCCACCGGCGCTGCGGTCAATGGTGCGGAATCGGGCAGGTACGTGAGCGAGCAGGTCTTCTATACCAGTCGCGATGGCACCCGGGTGCCCATGACGATCGTCCGGCGGCGCGATGTCCGGCCCAACGGGCAGACCCCCACGGTGCTCTATGGCTACGGCGGCTTTAACGTGGCGCTGCTGCCCGCCTACTCGGCATCGCGCATGGCCTGGATCGAGGCGGGGGGCATCTATGCCCAGGCGAACCTGCGCGGGGGCGGCGAGTATGGCGAAGCCTGGCATCTGGCCGGCACCCGCCTCAACAAACAGAACGTCTTCGATGACTTTATCGCCGCCGCGGAATGGCTGATCGGTAATGGCGTCACGTCACCGCAACACCTGGCCATCTGGGGTGGCAGTAACGGCGGGTTGCTGGTCGGTGCTGTGCTGAATCAGCGGCCCGAATTGTTTGCGGCGGCGGTACCGGCAGTGGGCGTGCTCGACATGCTCCGGTATCAAACCGCCAGCCTGAACGCGCGGAAGTGGTCCGACGACTACGGGCTCAGTGAGAATCCCGAGGAGTTCGCAGCCCAGCGCGCTTACTCGCCGTACCACAACCTCCGGTCGGGGCTGTGTTATCCCGCCGTGCTGGTGCAGGCGGATGCCCAGGACGACCGGGTGGCCGCCTGGCACAGCTACAAGTACGCCGCGGCGTTGCAGGCGGCGCAGGGTGCGGTGCCGGACTGCCGGCGCCCGACCCTGATCCGCGTGGAAACCCGCAGCGGGCATGGCGCCGGCGCGTCGCTGTCAAAGACGGTGAACGAATATGCAGACCAGTGGGCTTTTGTCGCGGCGGCGACTGGTCTCTGACGGGCAGCAGAAAACATGGGCAGAAAAAAGGCGCCCCGGGGGGCGCCTTTGCTGTCTCGTGCGGATTGTGGGTCCTTACTCGCTGCGGCCAATTCCCAGAATCGCGAGCAGATTGACGAAGATATTAAAGAGGCTGACGTAGAGGCTGACCGTCGCCAGGATGTAGTTCGTCTGGCCACCGTGGATGATGGCGCTGGTCTCAAACAGGATGCAGCCGGTCATCAGCAGCACTACCGCCGATGAGATCACCATCTGGAAGGCCGACAGGTCCACGAACAGCCCCACGACAATCACGCCCAGCAGGCCGAAGAGGCCCACCGTGAGGAAGCTGCTCATGAAGCTCATGTCCCGCCGCGACTTGACGACGTAGGCGCTCAGACCGGTAAACAGGAGGCCCGTGATGCCGAGGCTGGTCATCACCAGTTCGCCGCCATTGGGGACCGTCTGCAGGTAGGCACTCAGCATGGGCCCGAGGGTGAGTCCCATGAAGCCGGTGAGTGCGAAGACTGCCCCGATGCCGGCGGCTGAGTTCTTCAGGCGATAGGTGAGAAACAGCAGGCCGAAGTAGCCGACGAGCGTCACGACAGGTCCCAGGTAAGGCATGCCCATGGCCATGGCCAGCCCGGCCATTGCCGCGCTGAACAGCAGGGTGGCGGACAGCAGCAGGTCGGTGTTACGTAAGACCCGGTGTGTCGTGAGTTCAGAGGGGCGGGTGGTGGCGACTCCGCCCTGCATTGCGGGTAGGGCGCGGAAGTTGGGGTCTGCTGCCATGCACGTTCTCCGTCGGGTGTCAGAACCAGCACCGTAACAGACTATGGGGCCGGTCCAAAGTTTCACGCCCGGAATCCGTGATGACGCTCTGCGGCGCTTGAATGTGCGTCCCCGGGTGGTGACAATTCGCCACTTCCATCGGAGAGGTGGCAGAGCGGTCGAATGCGGCGGTCTTGAAAACCGTTGAACCGCAAGGTTCCGGGGGTTCGAATCCCTCCCTCTCCGCCACTTTCCCAGGCGCTTTCTCCCGGTCCCTGTCTCCTTTCCCTGAACCCGCCA
>CAYMKJ010000122.1:0-4036 GCA_964391025.1 uncultured Chromatiaceae bacterium | reverse complement strand
TGCCGTATTCAATGCACTGCTGGGCGTGGAACGAGCCCTGCTTGCCGGTCAGACCCTGGCAAATGATCTTCGAATTCCTGTTGACGAGAATGCTCATAAGTTGTCCCGTAGGAGCGCCTTCAGGCGCGACCCCTTCCCGGGAGAATCGAGTCCGCGAGTCTCTCCCGGGAGGGGGTCGCGCCTGAAGGCGCTCCTACAGCCGCCACGGCCTTGCGGGCCGCATCCGTCAGATCGTCGGCCGGCGTGATGGCCAGGCCGCTGTCCTTGAGCATCTTCCGGCCCTGATCCACATTGGTGCCTTCGAGACGGACCACCACGGGCACGGCCACCTTCACGTCGTGCACTGCCCGGATGATGCCTTCGGCGATCAGGTCGCAGCGGACGATGCCGCCGAAGATGTTCACCAGGATCACTTTCACCTGGGGGTTCGAGAGGATCAGCTTGAAGGCCTCCGCCACCCGCTCCGGCGTGGCG
Organism: uncultured Chromatiaceae bacterium; assembly: GCA_964391025.1. Taxonomy (GTDB): domain Bacteria; phylum Pseudomonadota; class Gammaproteobacteria; order Steroidobacterales; genus SHZI01. The sequence continues at coordinate 3,562 of CAYMKJ010000122.1, read as the reverse complement.
CCGCCGCCCACGTCGAGAAAGTTGGCGGGCTCGCCGCCGTGGAGCTTGATGAGGTCCATGGTGGCCATGGCCAGCCCGGCGCCATTCACCATGCAGGCGATGTTGCCGTCGAGGGAGACGTAGCTCAGGTCGTGCTCGGCGGCCCGGCGCTCCATGTCGTCTTCCTGGCTCGGGTCCCGCATGGTCTGCAGCTCCCGTTGCCGGAACAATGCGTTCTCGTCGATGTTGATCTTGCCGTCGAGCGCCTTAAGGTCGCCCGCGGCGGTCACGATCAGCGGATTGATCTCCAGCAGGCTGGCGTCGCAGTCGTTGAACAGGCGGTAGAGCTTCGTTGCCATGGCCACGAACTGGGTCACCTGCTCGTTGGTCAGGCCGAGGCCATAGCCGAGCTGGCGGGCCTGGTAGGGCTGCAGGCCCGCGGCGGGACTGACGGCGGTCGTCAGGATCTTTTCCGGCGTGGTGGCGGCCACTTCCTCGATGTCCATCCCGCCGGCTGCCGAGCCAATGAACGCGATGCGCTCCCGGCTGCGATCCACGAGCAGGCTCAGGTAGAGCTCCCGGGCGATGTCGCTGCCCGACTCCACATACACCTGGTTCACGGGCATGCCCTGAGGACCGGTCTGCCTGGTCACCAAGCGGGTGCCGAGCATGGACCGGGCCAATTGACCCACCTCCTCGGGGCTGCGGGCCAGCTTCACGCCGCCCGCTTTGCCGCGGCCGCCCGCGTGCACCTGGGCCTTCACCACCCAGATGGTCCCCCCCATGCGCCCGGCGGCGGCCACGGCCTGGGCGGGCGTGGCGGCGACTTCGCCCACAGGGACCTGGATGCCGAAGCGTCGAAACAGCTCTTTGGCCTGATATTCGTGCAGATTCATGCCGCTGTGCCCGCGTCGGAAGTCGGCCATTGTGGGGGAATTGTGCGCTGAGTCAAAGTGGGAGCGCGGTCACGCATCCTGCAGCAAGCGCAGACATAATGCCCGTTGGTATTCCCGGTCTGCCCGCATGGCCACTGCCGAACAGACGCTCCACGAAGCACTCCGCGCTCCCGCGGAGGAGTTCACCCGGACCATCGGCAACGATGCGTCCCGGCGGGTTCTGCGCTTCGTTGGCGTGTTCCGCGCTGCCATCGGTGCCAGCATGCTGGTGATCGCCCTGGGTTACCCGGTGTCCCCGATCCTGGGCGCGCGCAATCCGGAACTTTTCCTGACGGCGGCCGTTCTCTATTGCACGTTTGCGCTCCTGGTGCTCGTCTGGCATTGGCAGCGACCCGTGATTCTCCCCTGGGTAGCGTTGTTAGAACTGGGTGCCGACATCCTGGCGGTGACGGTGCTCATGCACGCCAGCGGCGGGATCAAGAGCGGCATCGGGGGCCTGCTGGTCGTGTTTGTCGGGGCGGCCAGTCTGACACTGCGGGGCCGGCAAGCCTTCTTCGCGGCGGCCGTGGCCGCCCTTGCCCTGCTCGTGGAGCAGGCCATCAGCGTGCTGGACCTGGCGGCGCCGAGCGGGGAGTTCGTGGCCGCAGGGGTGCTGGGCGCGATCATTTTCATGATTTCCTCGGCGGCCTACCCGCTGGCACGACGGCTGGAGGAAAGCGAGGCGCTGGCCCGCCAGCGGGGCATCGACCTGGCCAATCTCGCCCAGCTGAATGAGTACATCATCCAGAACCTCCGGGAGAGCATCGTGGTGGTGGATGAAACGAACCGCATCCGGCTGATCAACCAGTCGGCCGCGGAACACGTCGGCATCCGCACGCGGGAGCCCGGGCAGGACCTGGCGCAGCTGGCACCCCACCTGAGCCGCATGCTGGCGGACTGGCGGCGCCAGGGAAACCCGCTGCTGCAGCCGCCGTCCTTCCTGTCGGCGGACGGCACCACGCATATCAACGCTTACCTGGCACCGCTCGCCGGCCACGAGGATGGGCCGGTGCTGATGTTCCTGGAAGATGCCAGCCTGCTGGCGCAAAAGGTCCAGCAGACCAAGCTGGCGGCGCTCGGCCGGCTGTCGGCGAGCATTGCCCACGAGATCCGCAATCCGGTGGGCGCGCTCAGTCACGCCAGCCAGTTGCTCGATGAATCCAACCACCTGAACCCGGCTGATCGCCGCCTGATCGACATCATCCAGACCAATTCCCGCCGGGTGAACGAGATCATCGAGAACGTGCTCCAGCTGTCCCGGCGGGAAAACAGCCGTCCGGAACTCATTTACCTGGGCAGCTGGACGCGGGAGTTCGCCGCCGAGTTCAGCTCCACCCTCGAACTCTACGAAGGCCAGATTACGGTGCTGCCTGCCGCGGACGTGGAGGTCCGCATGGACCCGAGTCACCTTCGCCAGATCGTCTGGAACCTGTGCGAGAACGCGGTGAAGTACGCCAGCAGTAACGGCGGCATTGCCGTTGAAATCGGCTTCGGCCGGCTGCCCGGCAATCGCCGCCCCTATCTGGAGGTGGCGGATTCCGGCCCGGGGATTCCCGAAGAGCTGCGCGAGCAGATCTTCGAACCGTTCGCCACGGGCCGGAATGGCGGCACCGGCCTCGGCCTGTTTATTTCCCGCGAACTCTGCGAGTGCAATCGCGCGGCGCTGATCTACGAGCCGCGCCCAGGCCGCGGTGGTACCGGCAGCGGCGCGGGCGGCAGTGGCAGTGTCTTCCGCATCGTGTTCGCCGACCCCGCACGCTGGGAAAACTAGGACCGATGGCCCGACCTGTTGCACTGGTAGTGGACGACGAGCCCGATATCCGGGAGCTCCTGGCGATCACGCTGGAGCGCATGGATATCGAGACCAGCACCTGCGCCGACGTGGCTACTGCAAGGGACCGGCTGGCCCGCCGGGAATTCCAGCTGTGCCTGACCGACATGCGCCTGCCCGATGGCGACGGCATCGAGCTGATTGAATGGATGCAGAGCCGGGGCCTGAAGACGCCAGTGGCCGTGATCACAGCCCACGGCAACGTGGAAACGGCCGTGCGCGCACTGAAGGCCGGCGCCTTCGACTTCATCTCGAAGCCGCTCGACGTGAAGGTTCTGCGCAAGCTGGTCGGCAGCGCGCTCAAAGTGCCGCTTACGGACGTGACGGGCGGCAAGGCGCAGCTGCTCGGGGAGTCCGCCGCCATCGAACGCTTGCGCCACACCATCGGCAAGGTCGCCCGCAGCCAGGCGCCCGTGCACATCACCGGCGAATCGGGCACCGGCAAGGAGCTGGTCGCCCGCATGATCCACGAGCAGGGGGCCCGGGCTGACGGGCCATTGGTACCCGTGAACTGCGGCGCCATCCCCACCGAACTCATGGAGAGCGAGTTCTTCGGGCACCGGAAGGGGTCGTTCACCGGTGCGGTCAACGACAAGACCGGCCTCTTCCAGTCCGCCGAAGGCGGCACCCTGTTCATGGACGAGATCGCCGACCTGCCGCTGCCCATGCAGGTGAAGCTGCTGCGCGTGATCCAGGAAAAGACCCTGCGGCCGATCGGCCAGACCACCGAAGTGCCGGTGGACGTGCGGCTCCTGTCGGCGACCCACAAGGACCTCCGGGCACTGGTGGCCAGCGGGCAGTTCCGGGAAGACCTCTA
>CAYMKJ010000121.1:0-2474 GCA_964391025.1 uncultured Chromatiaceae bacterium | reverse complement strand
GGACGGTGAGCTCCACGCCCGGCTCGCGGGCGCGTTGCCCGCCTGTGCCAAGCGTGAAAAGGTCTCAACCCGGGCCCTGCGGGGAGTCGTCAGCGACCTGCCGGAAGCGGCAAGCTTTGACTGCGTGCTCTACGTGGACGTGCTCGAGCACATCGATGATGACCGGGCCGAACTCGCCCGTGCCGCGGCCAGGACCCGGGCTGGTGGCGCCATCGTCGTCATGTCGCCCGCCCACCAGTGGCTGTACTCACCCTTCGACGAGCACGTGGGCCACTGTCGGCGCTATGCAAAGTCCCGCCTGCTCGAGATTGCGCCTGCGGCGACGCAGGTCGAGCGGGTCCGCTACCTGGACGCCGCCGGACTGATGGCCTCGCTGGCGAATCGCTGGCTGCTCCGGGCGCCCCTGCCCACGGCGGGGCAGATTAATACCTGGGACACGTTGCTGGTGCCCTGCTCCCGGGTGCTGGACCCGCTGCTGGCCTACCGGGCCGGCAAGTCAGTGCTGGCTGTGTATCGCAAGCAGCTTGTCGAAGTACGCAATCGTGTGCTTTAGCCCCTCAGCGAGAGGCGTGGAGGCCCGCCAGTCGAGCTGGGATTCGGCGAGACGGGTGTCCGGCCGCCGCTGCCGGGGGTCATCGGCGGGCAGCGGTCTGGCAACGATGCTCGAGCGGGAGTTGGTGATCCTGATGACCAGGGTCGCCAGCTCACGGATCGTGAATTCCTCCGCATTACCGAGATTCACCGGCCCGGTGAAGCCATCCGGCGTGGCCATGATCTTGATGAAGGCCTCGATCAGGTCGGAGACGTAACAGAAGGAGCGGGTCTGGGACCCGTCCCCGTAGATCGTGATGGGCTGGTTGTTCAGCGCCTGCACGATGAAATTGGAAACGACCCGGCCGTCGTTCGGGTGCATGCCGGGGCCGTAGGTGTTGAAGATGCGGCCCACCTTGATGCGCAGCCGGTGCTGGCGGTGATAGTCGAAGAACAGCGTCTCCGCGCAGCGCTTCCCCTCGTCATAGCAGGCTCGCGTGCCGATGGGGTTGACCCGCCCCCAGTAGGACTCGGACTGGGGATGAACATCCGGGTCGCCATAGACCTCGCTGGTGGAGGCCTGGAAGATCTTGGCTTTTACCCGCTTGGCGAGGCCCAGCAGGTTGATGGCGCCGTGGACGCTGGTCTTCGTGGTCTGCACGGGATCGTTCTGGTAGTGAACGGGTGAGGCCGGACAGGCCAGGTTGTAGATCTCATCCACCTCCACATACAGCGGGAACGTCACGTCGTGGCGGATCAGCTCGAAGCGCGGGTTCTGCAGCAGGTGGGCAATGTTGCGCTTGGTCCCGGTGTAGAAGTTGTCGACACACAGGACGTCCCGCCCGAGCCCCAGCAGGCGTTCGCAGAGATGGGATCCCAGGAAACCGGCGCCTCCGGTCACCAGGGTTCGGGTCAGATTGCTCTCCTGCATACGCGAACTGTATACCAAACGGTGCCAGCGGCATGCTCCCCGGGTTGACCCGCTCCTCCGGTTGATCGGGGCTGTTGCTTCCTGTGATACTCACCGGGCATGAAGCTCAGCGTCGTCATCCCCTGTTACAACGAAGTGGCGACCATCGGGGAATTGCTCCGCGCGGTCCGCGCAGCGCCCGGGGGGGTCGCGGAAGTCATCCTGGTCGATGACTGCTCCACGGACGGCACGGCGCTATTGCTCAGGAACGAGCTGGCGCCACTGGTCGACAAACTGGTCAGCCATGCCGTGAATCAGGGCAAGGGGGCCGCCCTGCGCAGCGGTATTGCCGCGGCCACCGGCGATATCGTCCTGATCCAGGATGCCGACCTGGAATACGATCCGGTCCAGTATCCGCGTCTGACGGCACCCATCCGGGACGGCAAGGCCGACGTGGTTTACGGCTCCCGTTTCATGGGGGGCGAGCCCCATCGGGTGCTGTATTTCTGGCATCGCCTGGGCAATGGCGGGCTGACCCTGCTGTCCAACATGTTCACCAATCTCAACCTGACGGACATGGAGACCTGCTACAAGGTCTTTCGTCGGGAAATCATCCAGGGCATCAGGATCGAGGAAGACCGCTTTGGCTTCGAGCCGGAGGTCACTGCCAAGGTGGCGAAGCTCCAGTGCCGGGTCTTTGAAGTGGGGATCTCCTACTACGGGAGAACCTACCAGCAGGGCAAGAAGATCGGCTGGCGGGACGGTGTCCGCGCCGTCTGGTGCATCCTGAAATACAATCTGCTGCAGCGCTGAGGGCGCCGGTCAGCGGCGCATCAGCCAGCTACACCTCAGAAGCGCAGGCCCTGATCACGTCCAGCAGTGGACCCACCCGGACGTTCAGGTCCAGATCCCGTTCGAAGTGCTGGTAACTGTTCTCACGCCAGGGTTCCAGCACGGCACGGGTGGTGGCGCGCAGACGGGCTGGCAATTCCGCCAGTGCGTGCACGTGGATGCCCAGGCGGTGCTCATCGAC
>CAYMKJ010000120.1:0-6634 GCA_964391025.1 uncultured Chromatiaceae bacterium | reverse complement strand
AGGGCAACCTGCTGGGTGGAATGCACGACCACATCGAGTGCGAGATCCGAAGCGGCGCGAATCTCCTCCGCCGTGAGACAGCCACCAAGGATTACCAGGCGCTTGTGGATACCCGCCTCGCGCAGCTGGATGGCTTCCTCGAGACGCGCAACGGCAAAGGCCTCAGCCTCCTCCAGAATTCGCGCGACCTGGATCAGCCCGTGCCCGTAGGCATTCGCCTTGATGACGGCCAGGACCGAACAACCCGGGGCCAGCTCGCGCACCCGGTCGAGGTTACTGCGGAGCGCCGTCGGCCGTATGACCGCGACCACCGCTGGTGTCACTGAAAGCCCTCGAGCTCAGGGGCGTAGTTCTCGAACTTGGTGAACTTCCCGAGGAAGGTCAGAGGAAACTCGCCGGTGGGCCCATTCCGTTGCTTGGCCACGTTGATGTCGGCGATACCCTTCCGCGGGCTGTCGTGGTTGTAGACCTCGTCGCGGTAGATGAACAGGATCAGGTCAGCGTCCTGCTCGATGGCTCCCGACTCGCGGAGATCGGACATTACTGGCTTTTTGTCGGTTCGCGATTCGACACTGCGGTTGAGCTGGGACAGGGCGATGATGGGTATGCGCAATTCGCGGGCCAGGCCCTTCAGCGAACGGGAAATCTCGGAAATCTCGGTCGCCCGGTTCTCGGCCGTACCAGCCACTCGCATCAGCTGCAGGTAGTCAACGACGATCAGGTCCAGCCCCTTCTCGCGCTGCAGACGGCGCGCCCGGGCACGAATCTCGGTCGGCGTCATCGAGGGCGTGTCATCGATGTAGATCGGTGCTTCCGCCATCTGCTGAATGGCCCCGTTGATCCGCGGCCAGTCATCATCACTGAAGCGCCCATTGCGCAGGTGTGCCTGGTCCACACGACCGAGCGAGGAGACCATGCGAAAGGCCAGCTGCTCGACGGACATTTCCATGCTGAAAACGGCCGCCGACTTTCGGGCACCCAGAGCCGCATTTTCGGCGATGTTCAGCGCGAGGCTGGTTTTGCCCATGGAAGGGCGGCCCGCAATGATGATCAGTTCGCCCGGCTGCAACCCCGCCGTGATGTCATCGAGGCGGTTGAACCCGGTTGGCAGGCCGGTAATCGACCCCTGGGATTGGTGCAGCTTGTCCAGGCGATCGATCGTGGCGTTGAGGACCTCGCTCAGTCGCACAAAACCGGAGCCACGACGCTGGCCCCGCTCCGCGATCTCGAACACCCGGCGCTCGGCCTCGTCAACGAGCTCGGCGATCGGCCGGCCCTCCGGGCGGTAAGCGGAAGAGGCAATCCCATTCCCGACCTCGATCAGGCGGCGCAACAGGGCGCGCTCGCGAATGATGCCTGCGTAGTACGCGACGTTCGCAGCGCTGGGCGTGTCGGTGACCAGGTCGCCGAGGTAGGCAGCCCCGCCCGCATCGGCAAGCTCCCCCCGGGAGGCAAGATACTCGCCGAGCGTGACGGGGTCCGCGGGCTGGCTGCGCTCCGCCAGTCCCTGGACGGCGGTGAAGATCAGGCGGTGATCGGGTCGGAAGAAGTCCGGAGCAGAGACCAGGTCGGCAATGCGATCCCAGCTGCTGTTGTCGAGCATCAGGCCGCCCAGCAGGGCCTGCTCGGCCTGATTGGAATTAGGCGGGGCCGGGAGATCCGTCAAGGACCCGGTGTCGCGTCGCGGCCCGGGCATTGCCATGCGGTCGCCGATTCCGGTCCTGTGGTCCTGAGCCCTGGTCTACCGGGCCCTAGCTGGCCTGGCCGCCGTCGTCGTCGGCCACCACCGTGATGCGGATGGTCGCGTTGACGTCGCTGTGCAGGTGGAGCTCGATCGAGTGCTCACCCAGCGTACGGATGGGCCCATGGGGGAGCCGGACTTCGCTACGCCGCACGGGCACGCCCGCTGCGGTGCAGGCCTCGGCAATGTCGGCGGTCCCCAGGGAGCCGAACAGCTTGCCTTCAGTGCCCGCCTTGGCCGATAGGCGCAGCGTCAATGTGGCGGCGCTGGCAGCCCGCTGGGTGGCGGTCTGGAGCTCCTCGGCTTCCTTCTTCTCCAGATCCGCACGCCGCGCTTCAAAGATCGCTACATTTGACGACGTCGCAAGCGTGGCCTTGCCCCGGGGCACAAGGAAGTTGCGGCCATACCCGGAGCGGACCTTCACCCGGTCACCGATGTTGCCCAGGTTTTCGACCTTTTCGAGGAGAATCACGTCCATGCTTAGGATCTCTTAAGTTGCGTTTGGGGGCCGGCGGGGGCGGGTATTAAACCACATTCGACCGGCGCCGGCGCAGGCCGAAACCGTTGTCCACCAAGCCGGCCATTGCCAGCGCCAACAGCAGCAGACCCGCCAGCGGCGCCCCTAGCAGGAGCGGCCCGTAGAGTGCCAGCGGCCAGATGCGGGGCCAGCCCCGGTAGTCTGCTGTCCAGTGGACGACCGCCAGCCCCTGGGCCATGAAGCCCGTGCAGACCACCAGCAGTGTGCCGCCCCCGAGGCTGACGAACCCGCTCAGGAGAAGAACCGCAGCAACGCCAGCGGTCAGTGAGAGCACCCGACCGAGGCGTAATTCCAGAAATCGCCGGCGCCACTCGTCGCTCTCGGCATCCCGGTCCAGCCAGAGCCCCAGCATGAGCGCCAGCATCAGCGTGGAGAGCAGACTGGCGCCGATAACGCCGTGCATCAGGGCTGCCACCGCGCCCAGCCAGCCCGCCGGCACACTCGCCTGCGGGAGCCCAGCGGCCTGAATCAGCGCTTCAAGAACCGGCTGCCAGTGGGCCCGCGCATCCGGAATAACCAAGCCGGCTGCCGCTACACCCAGCAGGGCCAGGACGACGAGAACCTGCACGGCAAGGTCCACGGACTGGAACCGCCGCAGCAGGCTGCCACCCAGGAGTGCACCACCCCACAATGCGCCGGCTCCCAGGGCCGCAGTCAGCGGGGCCATGGTGCCCGCCTCACCACTGGTCAGCCGCACGAGGCCCGCGAGCAGGACCAGGCTGGCAACCACATCGAGAGCTGCACTCCGCCAGCCAGCGCCACGGGCTGTCATAACCACGAGCGCAGCGCTGATGACATTGGTCAGGGGCAACAGGAAGGTCAGGAGGATCGCAGCAATCCGCGACCACCGGTTATTGCAAAGCCAGCGCGTAAATCCGTTCACGGCGGCGTGCCACCATTAAGGCGCCGCACCGACGGAGAGGCGCGGGCGGGCGTCAGGCTGTCAGTGCTTGTCGGTATAGGGCAGCAGGGCGAGAAAGCGGGCCCGCTTCACTGCCGTCGACAGCTGCCGCTGGTAGCGGGCCTTGGTCCCCGTAATCCGGCTCGGCACGATCTTGCCGGTTTCGGTGACATAGGCACGCAGTGTCTCGAGATCCTTGTAGTCAATCTCCTTGATGCCTTCAGCGGTGAACTTGCAGAACTTGCGACGGCGAAAATACTTGCTCATGACTGGGTGTCCTTCGTTTGGTACAGACTACGGGCTAGGCAATCGGGCCGTCGGCACTCGCCGAGTTGCCGTCATCACCGCGCATCTTTACCGGACCGTCGTCGCTATCCTCGGGGCGCCCAAGGACGGCGCGACTACCGTCATCCGCCGCCTTAACCAGCGGGGACGGGTCGCTAACCGCGTCATCCCGACCCATCACCAGGTGGCGCAGAACGGCGTCGCTGAACCGGAACGAACCCACGAGCTCAGCCAGGGTGGCCTGGTCGCACTCGATATTCATCAGCGCGTAATGGGCCTTGTGAACCTTGTTGATCGAATGCGCCAGCTGGCGCCGACCCCAGTCCTCGAACCGATGGATCTGGCCGCCGCCCGTCGTGATCATGGTGCGATAACGCTCTACCATGGCCGGGACCTGCTCGCTCTGATCGGGATGGACGAGAAAGACAATCTCGTAGTGACGCATGGACACTCCTTGTGGATTAAAGCCACCCATCTGTCCGTAAGCGCCTGGATAAGGCTATTCAGGCGTCAGGCCGTGTGGTGTGGCAAGGGCCGCTTGGGGTAGAAACCCCAGGTGCGGGAGGCGAATGCTACCGGACAGGGTGGGTCCCGGGCAACCGGGCAGGCGCCGAGCGCTGGCGCAGGCACTCGTAGAGGCAAATCCCGGTTGCCACGGCCACGTTGAGGCTGCTAACCGTCCCGTGCATCGGCAGGCGCACCCGGTGGTCGCAGCATTCGCTGGTCAGGCGCCGCAACCCCTCCCCCTCGGCACCCAGCACCATGGCAATTCCAGTGGTCAGGTCCACGTCGTACAACGAGGTTTCGGCGGCGTCGTCGGTGCCGACAAGCCATAGACCCTGGCTCTTCAGTGTTTCCAGGAACCGCACCAGATTGCTGACCTGCACGATGGCCTGGGATTGCGCAGCACCAGCGGCCACCTTGCTGACCACGGGTGTCACGTCCACATTCCTGTGGCGGGCCACCACCACCAGATTGACGCCCGCCGCGTCTGCCGTCCGCAGGCAGGCACCGAAATTCCGCGGGTCCTGCACGCCGTCCAGCGCGAGCACCAGTGGCTGCTCGACGCGCGCCAGCAGGTCCCGCGCAGCGCCCTCGGAGAGCGGCCCCGTCTCAGTCGCGAGTGCGGCAACGCCCTGATGCTTGGTGGTGCCCGTCAGTTTTTCGAGCTCATCCGCCGAAACGCGCAGCACGCGGGTGGCGCCCGGCAGCACATCGGCAAGGCGCGCGCGACGCTCTTCACCGAGGTCCGATTGCAAATAGACGCGGTCGACAGTACCTGCCCGGGAGAGCAGGAGCTGTCGCACGGGGTGAATGCCGTAGACCAGCCGCTGGTTCATCGGGTTGTCAGCGACGCGCCCGGGGACCGCGCTTCGGACCTGATTTTCTCGCTCGTGCCGGTCGCTGGACACCCGCCTCGCCGTTGTGTTCACCCTCGCCGTTGTGTTCACCACTGAGGGCCAGATCAATGCGCGCCTCGTCCGGATCCACGCGAACCACGCGCACACGCAAGTCGTCGCCCAGCCGGAACGCGCGGCCAGTGCGTTCGCCCTTCAGTCCGCGAGCACCAGGTTCGAGATGGTAGTAGTCACTCGGCAGGCTGGTGACGTGGATGAGCCCGTCCACCAGCAGGTCGCGGAGCATCACGAAAAGACCAAAATGGGTGACGCCAGTGACCACGCCGTCGAGTGTGGCGCCGACGTGGTCCTGCATGAAGAGGCACTTGCAGCGTGCTTCCACGTAGCGCGTCGCCTCGTCGGCTCGTCGTTCCTGCATGGAGGTGGTGGTGCCCAGTTGCTCGGCGGCGGGTACATCAACCGCAAACGCCGCTGGTTTCCCGCCATCGAGCAGGTGGCCTATACCCCGATGCACGAGCAGGTCGGGATAGCGCCGGATCGGGGACGTGAAGTGGGCATAACTGCTGAGGGCAAGTCCGAAGTGCCCCTTGTTGGCCGGCTGATACACCGCCTGCTTCATGCTGCGCAGGACAGCGGTGGCCAGCATGGGAAAATCGGGCCGGTCGCTGATCAGTTTCAGCACGCGATTGATCTCGCGTGGTCGCGTCCCGGCAGTATCCGCTATGGGTATGCCGAGACCCTGAAATAACAGCCGCAAGTCCTCAAGCCTGTCCCCTTCTGGTCCGGCGTGAACGCGGTACAAGGTGGTCAGCTTGTGCTTGCCCAGGTAGCGGGCCGCCTCCACGTTGGCGGCAATCATGCATTCTTCAATCAGCCGGTGGGCGTCGTTGCGGCGACGCGATGCCACGCCCACGATGCCGCCGGACGCATCCAGTTGGATTTTAATCTCAGGGAGGTCGAGATCGAGAGCACCGCGACGTCCCCGCGCCTGATGAAGACACCCAAAGACCTCGTACAGATGACCGAGCACAGTCCGAACCGGGTCTGGCACGCCTGAGTTGGCCTCTCCCCGCTGGCACTGATCAACGGCGTCATAGGTGAGGCGCGCCCGGGAATGCATCACGGCGCGGTAAAAGCTGGAACCCGTAACGTTGCCCTTCCGGTCGACACGCATGTCGCAGACCATGCACAGGCGATCCACCGCGGGCTTGAGGGAGCACAGCTCGTTGGATAACTCCTCTGGCAGCATCGGCACGACCCGGTCGGGGAAGTACACGGACGTGCCCCGCCGCCGCGCCTCGGTATCAATCGCCTCTCCGCTCTGGACGTAGTGCGAGACATCCGCGATGGCAACGACGAGGCGCCAGCTATCGCCCATCGGCTCGGCAAATACTGCGTCATCGAAATCGCGGGCGTCCTCGCCGTCGATCGTTACCAGCGGCAGGTCACGCAGGTCGGTGCGATCACGCTTGTCGGCGGCGGCTACGTCCGCTCCGATCAGACGTGCATCGCCGATGGCCCGTTCGGGCCATCGGGACGGAATGTGGAACATCTCGATGGCTGCATTCGTGAGGACGCGGGGATCGCGGGGATCGCCGAGAACCTCCACGACCTTGCCGCGGGCCTCATGGGTAGGGCCGGGATACTCAAGAATTTCAAGCTTGACGAGTTGGCCGGGCTCGGCGCCGCCCCTGTCCCGGTCAATGACGATGAAGTGATGGGGTGAGCGACCCGCCTCCACGACCCAACCCAGTTCATGCTCCCGGTGATAGCGACCCACCAGACTCTCCCGGCTCCGGGCGAGAATCTCC
>CAYMKJ010000119.1:0-2134 GCA_964391025.1 uncultured Chromatiaceae bacterium | reverse complement strand
CCAAAACGGAGTCGAACCAAGCTTGCTTGATCGATCCGTTTTGGCTTCAGAGATACCACATCGTTCGTCGTAGCTCATCTTCATTTTACGGTGCTACTGATTGGATTCTCGCGTTGACATTGCCGGTGCTTAGAGAACTATTAATTAGATGGCAAAAGTGACGTGTTGAAACACGTCGAAAATGCCATATATGCGACTGGCTGCGGCTGCAAGTGTCTGTTCTCATTGACTCTCACCGGGGGATAAACGGGCAGAGCGGCAGGGCAGATTAAAGGCGTGGAGCAGAAGCAGGGTCTTCTCGTCGTGGCGCGGGACAAGATGCGCACCAGGCATCTGGCGTACCGCACTGAACAGCAGTATCTGTACTGGATCCGGTGCTACGTCGCGTTCCACCATCGGCGGCATCCTCGCGAGCTGGGGGCGCCCGACGTTGAGCAATTCTTGACCCATCTGGCCGTCCAACGCAAGGTCGGCGCCAGTACCCAGAACCAGGCCTTGCAGGCGCTGCTGTTTCTTTATCGGAATGTCCTTGCCGTTGACCTGCCGTGGCTCGAGAACGTTACACGGGCGCCTCGGAGCCGGCACTTGCCGGTCGTGCTCAGCCGCCCGGAAGTGCGGTCGATCCTGGCCTTTCTTGACGGTACGCCGGGACTGGTTGCCAGCCTTCTCTACGGTAGCGGACTGCGCCTGACAGAAGCCCTGCGGCTGCGTGTGAAGGACGTGGTTCTGGAGCGCAGCTCGCTGTTGATCCGGGACGCCAAGGGCGGCAAGGACCGGGTCACGGGCCTGCCGGAAGCCGTTGGTCCGCCGCTGAGGGCGCACCTGGCGCGGCTGCACGCCTGGTTCGACGTCCAGCGGCGCAGCGGTGCGCCGGGAGTGTCAGTGCCGGGGGCCCTGGCCCGCAAGTACCCGGGTGCCCCCACCCAGTGGGGCTGGCAGTACGTGTTCCCATCCCGGAACCTCTGCCGCGATCCGTACTCTGGCCAATGGGTGCGCCATCACCTCTATGAGCAGACCGTGCAGCGCGCCGTGAAGTCAGCAGTACGAAAAGCCAATATCCAGCAGCCCGCCAGCTGTCACACCTTTCGCCACTGCTTCGCCACCCACTTGCTCGAGGACGGCTACGACATCCGCACGGTGCAGGAGCTGCTCGGCCACAGCGACGTGAAGACCACGATGATCTACACGCATGTGATGGGGAAGGGGGCGAAAGGGGTGAAGAGTCCGCTGGATCGGGGTTAGCACTAGCGATACATCCCCAGCGCCCGCGGGCTGTCGGTCATTACCTGGGACCTCTCCCGCAGCCCGCCGCGCGCCGGAATCGTCACATGGATCGGCTCGTACCCCGGCTGGACCTGTGACGTCAGCGGGAGGACGATCACTGTCCTGTGTCCACTCGCGGTGAGGGAGTTCTCCTGGACAATCAGTACCGGTCGCGTCTTGCCGATCTCCGCGCCCCGTGCCGGGTTGAGCCGGCCGAGCCAGATGTCGCCACGCTTCATCGGGGGGAGCGTTTGGTCGTGCGGCGCTGTTTGGGCTTCGGCTTGGTCTTGCGCCCCGACTCATTCAGCGCCAGCGCCTCGTTTTCGAGCGGCAGGAACTCCTCGGCCATTTCGAGCGCCTCGGTGGGATCCCGGTCCATGGCGCTCTTCACGTACTCCGCGATGAACCGCTCCCGCTCCTCCTTCTTCAGGTAATCGGCGATGGCGGTCCGGGCGATCTCGGATTTGGCCCGCTTGCTCACCTTCGCCTCCTGGTTGAGCAGGGCGGTCAGGTCATCGGACAGGCGCAGGCTGATGAGGGACATGGGGTGTTACCTCTATGACCAAGGAAGTCTAGTCCCGCCGATACGTCACTTGTCCAGCTTGGGCACCGCAGCACCAATGCAAAGGGCCGGCGCCTTGCGGGGCCGGCCCTCTGTTTAGCCGTCGCGGGTCGTGATGGTCGCGCGTGAACGCGCTCCTACATGTTGGCGATGAGCTTGTCGCCGAACTCGGAGCACTTCACTTCAGTGGCACCCTCCATCAGGCGCGCGAAGTCGTAGGTGACGGTCTTGTCGCCGATGGTCCTGTCCATGGCGCTGATCACGAGATCCGCAGCCTCGGTCCAGCCCAGGTAGCGCAGCATCATCTCG
>CAYMKJ010000118.1:0-14564 GCA_964391025.1 uncultured Chromatiaceae bacterium | reverse complement strand
GTGCTCGCCTGGACGTGCTTCAGAAAGGCCTCGCAGACCTTGATGGGGCCCACGGCGTTCACCGCCATGACTTCGTCGAAGGTCGCGAAGTTGAGCTTGCCGAACATCTGGTTTTCCATTCCACCGCCGATGCCGGCGTTATTCAGGAGCACATCGATCGGCAGGTCGGCGAACTTCAGGGCCAGCGCGTCGACGCCGGCGTGATCAGTCACGTCCAGGGTTTCGACCGTGAGTGCCGGGAATTTCACGGCCAGGGACTGGAGCTCGGTGGCACTCGCCGGATTTCGGCAGGTGGCGAGGACCCGATAGCCCCGCGCGGCGTAACGCCGCGCGAACTCCAGACCGATCCCCCGGTTCGAGCCTGTGATCAGCACGGAGGCCGGCCCGGTTGTGCCGGGGGCGGTCGCCGGCGGCGAGGGGGATTCAGCAGCGGACAGGCGGTCGACCAGCGACCCCAATGAAGCGAGCAGCGCCGCGCTTCTCAGGAATTCCCGCCTGCCGCCGGAAGCGTCCTGATCCGCCACTGGCGCGGTCCGGCGCGCTATTAGCCGCTAACTGCCTTCAGATCGCCCGTGGCCTCGGCGTATTTCTTGCCATCCACCAGCGGGATCGCGTCGAGCACCCAGCCCTTCGTCTGCCGCCGGCCGGGACTCGGGATGGCGTAGGCCACGCGTTGGGCAGTGCGCTCGACCTCCTCCACATCGATCTTCCAGCCCCTGGCGGCCCACTCCTTCTGCTTGGCCCGGTAGTCAAGGATCACGGAATCCGACGGCACCATGAACTCCCTGGTGTTCTTGTCCGGCGTGATGGCTGGCCGCAGGTTCTCGATGATCTTGATGTCCTGATTGGCGACGTACTGGTTACGCTCGATCACGTAGGCATCCATCTTCTCCTCGAGAGAGAAGTTCCGGGCACAGACCAGGTAGAGGTAGGTGGTCTTGTCGTCGATCGGCCGTTCGAAGAGGTACTGGTGAATGAAGAAGTTCGGGCCCGGGTGGATGTAGGTCCACACGTGGTTGGTACCGTGATAACCGGTGCCCGCCTCCAGGGTGCCTTCACCCGGGCGGTACTTCTTGAGGTCGCCCTGCAGCGGCGGCGCCTGGAAGGTGTGCCAGAAGCCCTTGCCCCAGATCCCACCGTCCTCGATGCGCATGTCGCCGATGTTGTAGATATCTTCGCGCTCGCCACTGAAGCCGTGGGTGTCGTGCACATATTCGTTATGCGCCGGGTCTACGCCGTTCTCTATGGAGCGCTCGTAATAACCGTTGATCTGGAAGTGCTGCAGGGTGGTCCGCCAGCCCGGTTGCTCCCACTCCTTCACGGCCAGGATCGGCGGCCGCTCGGCCTCGGGCAGATCGCCGAGGAACGCGAAAATCACGCCATAGCGCTCGTCCACCGGGTACGCGTCAATCCGGGTGCGGCCGGGAATGCTGGCCTTGCTCCCCAGAGACGGGATCCGCGTGCAGTTGCCGGCGCCGTCGAACTGCCAGCCGTGATACGGGCACTGGATGCAGTCGCCCTTGATCTTGCCCCCCGAAAGCGAGCCGCCCCGATGCGTGCAGGTATTGGCCAGGCAGTGGGCCTTGCCCTGGGTGTCCCGGAAGACCACGAAGTCCTGGCCGAGGGCCCGCACCTTCCGGGGCTGGTCGGTCAGTTCGGCGGTGGACGACATCGGGTACCAGAAGTTGATATACATGGGCGCGTTACCGGTGCTTTGACTGTCCGAACTATAGGCCGGCCGGCGCCGGCCGCCAAGCATCCCGCCCCGCAGCGCTCAAGTGCGACTTATCAACACTAACCTGTTGTATTAAATAGCGTTCGAGCGCGGACGTTCGTTGGCAACTGCGCGACTGCGCACTACGGAGTAGGACTGACCACACAATTCCCACACCGTTGATGGATAGCTTGGCGTCCGTTCATCATAAAGAGCATGGATTGCTAGAAATTGCTGGTTTAAGGACCCGGCTCGAAGCGCACATGAAGTTGCGCATACGCGTTCGCGTTTACTGCACCTTTATACTCAAGTGCGTATATTGACTATTTATACGCGGCACCGTATAAAGATGGCGAGGAGGGTCCTAGCCATGAAACGTATCGCCCGCAATCCCGGCCAGATTGGAGCTATCGTCCATCGAGAGCGCCGCATCCGCGGCCTTACCCAGGCACAGCTGGGCGCCAAAGTCGGTCGAAGGCAGGCCACTATCTCGAAGCTGGAAAAGGGAGAACCCGCTACCCAGCTTAGGACGTTGTTCGATGTACTGGCAGCACTCAATCTGGAGCTCGTAATCGGCGACAGAGCTAAGGTTTCAAAAACGGACATTGAGAGCCTCTTCTAGTGGCCCGCCCGAGAAAACGCGTACCACTGAACGTCTTTCTGAACGGGCGGCTCGTGGGTCGCCTGAAGAAAGAGGCGTCGGGAGCAATCGACTTTCAGTACGACCCCACCTGGCTGCACTGGGAACACACCTTCCCCGCCTCGCTTTCCCTGCCTTTACGCGAGGACCGATATATTGGCGACCCCGTGGTCGCGGTCTTCGACAACCTGCTGCCTGATAATGCTGAAATCCGTAGCCGCTTGGCGGCGCGCGTCAGCGCTGAGGGAGCGGATGCCTATTGCCTGCTGGCCGCGATCGGGCGGGACTGCGTCGGCGCACTTCAGTTCCTGCCGGACGGCGATCCCCCTGGGCCTGCCGGAGGAATCGAAGGCAAACCCTTCAACGAAGCACGCATCGGCGCGCTACTCGCTGACCTCGGCCCGACTCCTCTTGGCGTTTCGCATGAGGACGAGGGGTTCCGGATCTCGATAGCCGGAGCACAGGACAAGACTGCCTTGCTGCTCTGGAAGAACAAATGGCACCTCCCTCACGGAAGCACTGCCACCACCCATATCCTGAAGCCGCAAATCGGCATACGCGGCAACGGGATCGATTTGTCCCAAAGCGTGGAAAACGAGCATCTGTGCATGAGACTCACGAGTGCACTGGGCCTGCCAACCGCGGAAACCGAAATCAGGGAGTTCGCGGGAAGGCGCGTCCTTGTAGTCAAGCGATTTGACCGCCAATGGACCCGCGACAAGCGCTTGCTCCGGATACCGCAGGAAGACTGCTGCCAGGCACTTTCAGTTCCTTCTGGGCGGAAATATCAAACTGATGGCGGACCAGGAATTCGCCAGATCTTGCAGTTTCTAAAGGCAAGCGATCATCCGGAAGACGACCAGAGGTTGTTCATCAAGGCGCAAGTCGTATTCTGGCTGCTCGGCGCTACGGATGGGCACGCCAAGAATTTCAGCGTCTTCCTCTATCCCGGCGGCGGATTTAGGCTGACCCCTCTCTACGATGTGATGTCAACCCAGCCCGCACTGGATTCGAAGCAAATTCAGCGCAAGCAAATGCGGCTTGCTATGTCTGTCGGCGACACTCGCCACTACATCCTTGACACGATCCTGCCTCGGCACTTTATTCAGTCGGCGGCCCAGGCCGGCATGTCAGCTAGCGTGATTCACAGAGTTATGAGCGAACTCATGGAGCAAACGCCGCAGGCCATCGCCACCGCACTGGAAAAGCTACCGGACGATTTCCCGGAAGCCATCAGTGAGTCTATCGTTGGCGGAGTCCAGCGGCGGTTGAGACTGATTGAGGAGAGCTTGAAACCCCCTGGCTAGGTAGTGGGCCAATCAGCCAGGGGCAACACCCGCCGCCCGGGACCGGAGACCCCGGACGATGACAATGCAGGGCAGCAAAATCAGGGCCGCCGCAAACAGCGGCGCATCCCGGCCAAGACCGGCGATACCCAGCAGGGCGATGAGCCCCGGCCCCAGGGCCCGGCCAAACCAGCTCGCCGTGTTGAAGGTCCCCAGCACGAGGCCCCGCTCGGACTCGCTGGCCTGCTTCGACACCAGGCTGTTCATCGTGGTCATGTAGAGCGCGCTGCCAGCGGTCGTGAACGTGATGCCGAACACCATCACTCCCCAGAAGATTGACTGGGTCATCACCAGCAGCCCGAAAACGTAGGAGGTCAGGCCGGCGATCAGCAGGCGCTTCTCCCCGAAGCGCTTCACCAGCGGCCCGACGAGCAGCCCCTGGGTCGTCACTACCAGCACGGCCAGGTAGGTAAAGGACAGGCCAATCTCCCGGGGTCCCCAGCCGAACCGGTCGCCTGCCCAGAACGGGAAGTTGGTTTCAAAGGCCGCCATCGCCAGGTAGGCGAGAAATCCGACCCCGAGCAGCGGGCCCAACACGGGCCGCTGCAGCACCTGCCGGAAAGCGCCCGCGACCGCAGCCGGGTCACCGTCCTTCCGAGCAACAGCGCGTTTCTCCGGCGGCAGACTTTCCTTGAGGAAGAAGAAGGCCCCGGTAAAGGCGATCAGGCAGACGGCCGCCGCCGCCAGTCCGGGCCAGAGCAGCGTGGCGGACGCCGCGTCGGCCCCCCCGAGCAGCCCGCCCACCAGCGGGCCGACGATGAAGCCGAGCGACAGCGCAGCCCCCACCCGGCCCAGGGTCTTCGCCCGCTGCGCGGGTGGCGAGATGTCGGCCGCGTAGGCCATGGCTACCGGGATATTGCCACCCATCAGCCCCGTGAGCAGGCGCCCGAAGGCGAGGACGAACAGGTTCGGCGCGAACGCGCAGATCAGGTGGCCCACCATGCCGCCGGCGATGCTGCCGATGAGCAGGGGCCGACGCCCGAAGCGGTCGCTGTAGCGGCCCCAGAACGGCGTCGCAATGAACTGCCCGATGGCATACAGGCCCAGCATCAACGGCCCTGCCCAGTGGGGCACGCCCAGCTTTTCGGCAACAAAGGGAAAGCCGGGCAAAATCAGACCGAAGCCCATGCCGGACAGAAGAATCGTGAGCAGGAGAACCGGCATGCCCGGGATGCTAACCGATGGCCA
The DNA here is from genome assembly GCA_964391025.1 of uncultured Chromatiaceae bacterium. Classification (GTDB taxonomy): domain Bacteria; phylum Pseudomonadota; class Gammaproteobacteria; order Steroidobacterales; genus SHZI01. The sequence goes on along the minus strand of CAYMKJ010000118.1, from coordinate 9,676 downwards.
CGTCGCGGCACCGTTTTCGCCGCGGGGTGCGGCCTCCGCGTGGATAGGCTAAGGTTTCGCAAGCCCGCAATCGCTCGTTACGGAGAGCCGTCATGGCCCGCCAACCGCCAACTTCCCGCTTCGATCCCGAGGGCGCCCGCCTGCCCATCAAGCTCGACACCACCACCAACGGGGAATTTGCACCCCGGCCCCTGGAACGCCACAGCGTCCTCGCCAACCAGAGAGCCACAGAGCAGGTCGGCATCAACGCCCGGCGTCTGGGCCTGAGCCGCCGGAACTTCCTGACCACGTCGGCCGGCGCCGCTACCACCCTGCTGGCCTTCAACGAGGTCCACGCCGCGCTCGGCCGCACGGGGAGCTTCTACGAGATGCCCCAGCTCGCCGCGCTGGACACGGCAGCTGCCGATGCTTCACTCGCCAAGCGGGAATTTATTTTCGACATCCAGGGCCACCATGTGAACGCGCTGGAGCGCTGGAAGGCGCCGAACATGCTCACGGCCACGGGCCTCAAGTTCATGCCCCAGGCCAAGTGCGACTACCTGGACCCCAAGTCCGAGTACGGGCACATGAAGTGCTTCACCAGCCAGGCCTTCGTGAAGGAAATATTTCTCGACAGCGACACCGACATGGCGGTACTCACGTTCACGCCCACGTCCTTCGACGACATGCCCCTGACCCAGGACGAGGCGGAAGCCACCCGGGAGATGGTGGCCGCAATGAAAGAGGGCCATCGCCTGCTGGTGCATGGCCGTGTGGTGCCGAACCTCCCCGGCGACCTCGAGCGCATGCCGGAGCTCGCCGAGAAGTGGAAAATATCCGCCTGGAAGACCTACACCCAGGCCGACCCGGCCGGCGAAACGGGCTGGTGGCTGGATGACGAGGAGCACGGCGCCCGGCTGATCGAGATGGCCCGCAAGACGGGCGTGAAGACCATCTGCATCCACAAGGGCGTGCCGCTGCCGACGCCCTTCATGACGGGCAGGAACCGGCAGTTCGGCGGCTGCGGTGACGTGGGCAAGGCCGCGCGCCAGAACCCGGATATCAACTTCATCATCTACCACTCAGGCTACGACCTGAAGTTCCGGGGCGCGGAGTTCGTGCCCGGCAAGCACGAGATCGGCATCGATTCGCTGGTCCAGTCGCTGCTGGACAATGGCGTGAAGCCGAACAGCAACGTCTACGCAGAACTCGGCACCACCTGGCGCTACCTGATGAAGGACCCCAACGAGGCGGCTCATGCCATGGGCAAGCTGTTCAGGTATGTCGGTGAGAACAACGTGGTGTGGGGCACGGATTCGATCTGGTACGGCTCGCCTCAGGACCAGATCCAGGCCTTCCGGACTTTCCAGATCAGCAAGGAGTTCCAGGAGAAGTTCGGCTACCCGGCGATGACGCCGGAGCTCCGCGCCAAGGTCTTCGGACTGAACGCGCTGAAACCCTACGGTCTCGACGTCACGGATATTCGCAAGAGCTTCCTCGCGGACACCATGCAGAAGGCCAAAGAGAACAATGCTGAGAAGCCGGACCCGACCTTCCTCACCTACGGACCGCAGACACGGCGGGAGTTCTTTGCGCTGCTGAAGGCTGGCGGTTGAGGGTTCGCGCTGAAGGAACGGCGACCGCCGCGACTCTGGCCCGTGACACCTGAGTCGCGCCTAAAGGCGCTCCTACACTCCGACTCCGCCGGCGGCATCGTGCTGCTGGTCGCGGCTGGCATTGCCCTGGCTTGGGCCAACTCACCCTGGGCCGCCGGCTACCACGCGCTCTGGCACTGGGGACTGACGCTACCCGGCACCGGCCTGCGGCCGGAGATGCACTTCCTGATCGACGACGGCCTGATGACGCTGTTCTTCTTCGTCGTGGGCCTGGAAGTCCGGCGGGAACTCCATGACGGGACACTGGCGGACCGTCGGCAGGCCACCCTGCCACTGATCGCGGCGCTCGGCGGCGTGCTGCTGCCTGCCCTGATCTACCTCAACTGGAACCAGGATCCGGCAGCCCTGCCGGGCTGGGCGGTGCCCACGGCGACGGACATCGCCTTCGCCGTCGGCGTGCTGGCCCTGCTCGGCAGCCGGGTGCCGCCGGGCCTGCGCATCCTGCTGCTGGCAATTGCGATCAGCGATGACATCGCCGCCATCCTGATCATCGCGTTTGTGTACTCGGACGGCGTCGGCCTGCTGGGACTTGGTATCAGCACCGTCGGCATCCTGGTTGTCCTCGGCCTGCAGCGCCTTGGGGTCTGGCGACCGTGGGTCTACGTCATTCCGGGCGCGGTGCTCTGGCTGGGCCTGCTTCAGGCCGGAATTCACCCGGTCGTGGGCGGCGTAATCATGGGCCTGCTGACACCGGCGGTGCCGAATCCGGCGCCCGGTCCGGGCAAAGACCCACGTGCTCCGGTGGTCTGGCTGCAGGAACGCCTGCACGGGTGGAGCACCTTTCTCGTCATGCCGCTGTTTGCCCTGGCTAACGCGGGCGTGAGCGTTGCCGGCAATCCGCTCGGCGCTGATCTGCCGCGCAATATCTTCACCGGCGTGGTGCTCGGTCTCGTGCTGGGAAAACCCGTCGGCATCCTGGCAGCCAGCTGGCTCGCGGCGCGCCTCGGCCTGGTCACACTCCCGGCCGGTGTGAACTGGTCCGGCTTCGCTGTGATCGGCTGTCTCGCAGGGATCGGTTTCACGATGTCGATCTTCATCGGTGGCCTGGCCTTCGATCCGGGTGCCCTGCTGGATGCCGTCAAGCTCGGCGTGCTGGCCGCGTCGGCAGTGGCAGCGGTGCTGGGGTTGGCGCTGGGGCTAGCGCTGTTGCGGCCTGGGGGTCGCGCCTAAAGGCGCTCCTACGGGAACTCAAAACTGCCACGACACGCCGATGTTCGGCAGTATCGGCAGGTTGTACTGCCGCTCCAGTTCAAACTCGTTGTCCTCATCCACGGCGAATCCGTACTCCACGCAGCATTCGTTGTCGCGATTCAGGCTGTTCGTAAGCTCCAGAAAGACCGAGACCAGGCCAACGCGGGTCTGAAACCGGCGGGCGGCCCGCAGATCGAGAGTGGCATAGTTGCTGAGGCGCTCGGCATTCCGGGGCCCCACCGTCACGACATCCGGTGGTCCATCGTCTTCAATGGCGACCGCTGTGGTCGGCCAGCCGCTACGGTAGGTGACCGCCGCACTGAGGTCCCAGCGCTCAGAACGCCATAACAGGCCGGCACTGAGCGCATCGCTCTGGTCCCAGCTGCGCCGATTCTTTTCCCCGTCAAGTTCATCCTTCACGGTCGACCAGGTGTAACTTCCCCACCAGTTGAGGCCGCCCTCACTGCCCGAGCGAATGGAGACTTCCACGCCGCGCGCCCTCGCACTGTCTGCCGAGATGCGGATCCGATCGGGCTGCAGTTCGGGCAGCAGCCTGAAGGGATCCAGGAGATTCTCGTAGCGATCGCGGGGATCCTCGTAGTTCTTCGTGTAAGCCTCGATCCTGAGGCTGGTCACCGTGCCCAGCGCCTGCTCAAGGCCCAGCACGAACTGGTCAGCGCGCTCTGGTGGCGCGAACGTCGTCTCACCGTCGCTCACGTCGAGCTCATCGATGCCCTGGGTTTGCCAGTAGCGGCCCCAGCTCGCCCGCAGTTGCGTGGCTTCATTCAGTTGATACAAAACGCTCACCCGGGGCCCGAAGTTGCCGGCGCTGTCGGCCAGGGTCGACTGGTCCCAGCGCAAACCGAGTTCCGTGGTCCAGGGGCCTGGAAGCTCCACGCGCGCGTTCAGGTAAGCGGCGTAGTAATCGCCATCCGGGGCGAGAGCGATGTCCAGCGACTGAATCGTCGACCTGGGTGCCCCCGGGGTGTCGAAAAGCAGAGCGAATTCGGCCTCCTCGGTGTAATTGTAACGGCCGCGGGAGTGCCGGACCTCGCCACCAAAATCGAGGCGGTGCCCACCCGCAAGCATGAGGGACCAGTTGCTGGCGAGGCTGATGATATCGGCCGAGCGGTCGTCGTCCAGGACGCCCAGGGTAATGCCCGGCTGCTCCGCGGTGCCACTGCGATGCGCCTTCAGGTCGGCCCAGGACAACAGCGTGAAGCCCTCGAGCCATTCCGTCGGCCGGGCGTCGGCCCGCAACCAGAGGTAACTGTCCTCGTAAGTGGCATTTGCCTGCTCTTCCTTGTCACTGGCATAAACCCGGATGTTGTCGTCGAAGACCAGTGCATTGGCCGACAGCTTGAACTGCCCGGAAAACTCCCAGGCCACCTGCCCGTGAAGTTCCGAGTACCGGGGCGTCCCGAGATCCTGACCCGCGAGGTCCAGCATGATGTCGAGGTTGCCCCGCCGGGCCGAAACCAGCCAGCTGCCCTGGCCGTCGTTCCACCGCCCGGAGATCAGGCCGGCCGCATTGAACAGACTGACGGCCACCGCCCGGTAACCGTCCGCCGGAGGCTCGAAGGCGCGGATATCGATGACGCCACTCAGGCGATCGCCGTAGAGCGACGGAAAGGCGCCCGTGTAGATGTCGAGCCCGTCGATCATCGCCGGATCGATCGCACTGACAATCGACTGAAAGTCCTTCAGGTGAAAGGGGTTGGAAAGACGCAGATCGTCGAAGGTCACCAGTGTTTCGTCGGTCCAGCCACCGCGGATGTTGGTCTTGGATGAAAGGCCATTCATGGCGCCGCCGGGCAGCCGGCCCACGGCGCGCAACGGGTCGTCGCCAAGATCCGGCAATTGCTCGACATCAGTATTGGCCAGGGTGGCGACGGGTATCACTGGTTCCCGCAGCATCTCGTAGCGGCTGGTGGTGACGATCAGTTCGGGAATGACCGGCAACTGCACCGGCACGGCGACGGCGTTGGCAGCCGGAGCGGCATCGGAGGCAGCCCGGACGATGAGAATGCTGCCGTAGGGACCGGCGCGGACGCTGAGTCCATAGGGCTGCAGCACCTCGCCAAGCCGGGCGACGGAGCTGGTGCCCGACGGTTCCTCACGGACTGGCATACCGGAACGGACCAGGCCAGAACTGTAGAGCACCGGCAGCCCATTCTGGCGAAGTCCTTCGATGACAGCCTCCAGTTCCTGGCCCCGCCAGCTGTCGGCATAGCCCGCCGGCGCCACCAGTAGCAGCAGCAGCGCAAGTGGGAGCGTTCGCCCCGACAGCGGCACTCCGGCCACACGCTCAGCGGAACTGACCACCCCGGTCACGACCCTTCAGCAGCAGCGATCCGTCGGCGAGTATCTCCAAATCCAGATCGGTTGTCGCCAGCACTGTCCGTGCTGCGGGCAGGGGCGCCAGATTGCGGATGCTGCCGTGGAGAATCGTGGTTTCGGTCAGCGCCCGGACAGCCGGGGATTCGTAGAGCATCGGCCGCCCCGTCTCCCGCGCCACCCACTCGAGCAGCTCACTGAGCGGCCGATTCTCGATATCGGGCGTGCGCACCACGAGCTGGACCCACTCCCAGGAGGCATCATCGGCGGCGATCACAGCGCGCTGCACGTCTCCAGCAGGCGACACGAGCAACTGCTCGCCAGCACCACTGCGATACTCCTGGTTACCGAGGCGCATGACCACCGTGCCTTCCCGGACCCGCACACGCTGTTCCCTGTCCCGGTAACGAACCTCGAACTGCGTCCCGACATCCCGGGTCACGGCTATTGGAGTAACGACCTGGATGGCTTCCCCGGCGGCGCGGGAATCCACATACACGGTGCCGGCCAGCACTTCGACCCGGGTGGGCCCCGCCAGGCGCACCTCCGTCAGTTCATCCAGCCGCAGTGACGCCCCCTGCGCCAGGATAAGACCGACCCGGCCTCCCCGACCCGTCCGCACCTGACTGCCAGTCAGCAGCTTGCGGTCGCGCACCAGCGACGCCCAGGGATCGCTGTCCCGGCCACGGAATGTCGCCTCACCGACGAACTGGTCGCTGACCGCCACCGGCAATGCCGGTCCATTGCGCCAGGTCCCCAGGCCGATACCCACAGCGGCAAGCACGACGGCGGCCGCCGCGGCTGCCCGCCACGTCGTCCGTTGCCGGTGTATCTGCAGCCTGGCTTCCAGCGTGGCGCTGGCAGCAGCAAAGACCCGGTCGCGGATCTCGTTCGGGGCCGCCTCCCGGCGGCCTGCCGCACGTATGATCCGTCCGAGAAAATCCCTGTCCTGACGCGGATCTGCGGTCATCTCAATTCTCCCGTCCGGCTGAGTGCATTGCGCCGGGAAATTGCTCCGCGCCGCCCAGTGCCAGCAGCGTGTCCCGGAACGCAACGCGCGCCCGCCCCAATAAGGATTCCGCCGCCTTCACGCTCACCGCGAGCCGGGTGGCGATCTCGGTGACCGGCAACTCGTCAACGTACTTCCACTCCAGAACATCCCCGTACCGCTCGGGCAGGTGATCCAGCGTCGCCTGCACGAGCCGGGTGACATCGCGCCGGTGAAGCTCCGCTTCGCCGCGCTCACCTTCCGGGTCGGTCAACGCGGCAAGGATCGCCTGGATTTCCGGACTGTCCTCGATGAATACGACCCGGCGGTTCTCCTGACCCTGACGGCGATAGTGATCCGTGATCAGGTTGCTGCAGATCTGGCAGAACCAGGTATAGAGCGCCGCCTCTCCCCGATAGGTATCCAGGCGCTCGATGGCACGGCAGAAGGTCTGTTGCACAACCTCCCCTGCCGCATCGGCATCACCGTGCAGGCGGGAGAGCGCAAACCGGTACAGACGCGGGAAGTACGCATCAAACACCTGGCGAAAAACCGGCTGGTCACCCCGGAGGATCTTCCGGGCCGTGGCCAGGTCGAGATGCTGCATCACCTGTGGCAAACCGATATTCCCTGCTCGATACAGCTTAGACGGACTGGCCGTAACAATCCTTCGCAGGGCCCCCGCAAAGGCCCGGGGCGAAGGATTTGCAGGACGTCCGCGTCAAAGAATACGTAGGGCCGCAGAACCCACTGCTGCAAACCACCGGATAGTTCAAGGGAGAAACCTGCCATGAAGACGCTAATCATCAGTCTCGGAATGAGTCTCGCACTGCTGGCCCAACCGGCCGCTGCGGGCGGCTCGGTCGCGACGGAACGTGCCTGCAGCAGCACGGCCACGGCAGCCCGCGCTGCCTGCTACTTCGAGGTCCTGGACGACTTCTGGATCGCGACGGGCAAGTGCAAGAACTTCGCGGACTTAAGCGCCCGTGCGGAATGCGTCGCGGACCTGAAGTACGTCCCCAGGGACGGCAGGCAAGAGTGCCTCGAGCAGAGGAATGCCCGCCTCGACTTGTGCAGTGACCTGGGCGAGGCTCCCTATGACCCGCCGTTCGAGCCGTCGCTGTTCGTGAATCCAGCCGATATCGGCGGCAGTGTGGCGCCCAATCCGTACCTGCCCATCATTCCGGGAAGAACCTTGGTCTACCAGGGCGGGGACGAGACCGTGACCGTCAAGGTAACCGGCGACGTCAAGCTGATCAGCGGGGTGCCCTGCGCGGTAATCAGCGATATCGTCACGGTGAACGGGCAGGTCGTCGAAGACACCATCGACTGGTTTGCACAGGACTTGCAGGGCAACGTCTGGTACTGCGGCGAACTGGCACGGGATTTTGAAGATGGTGAACTTGTAAGCCTCGACGGTTCGTTCAAGGCGGGCGTTGACGGTGCGAAGCCCGGCATCCTTATGAAGGCCGCGCCCGCAGTTGGTGACGTGTACCGCCTCGAATTCGACCTGGGCAACGCCGAAGATGCTGCCGAAGTGCTCAGCCTCAACGGATCAGCAAGTACGCCGGGAGCCAGGTGCTCAGGCACGTGCGTGATCACTGAGGATTTCACGCCCCTGTCACCCGGCGAGGTGGAGAACAAGTACTACGCACCGGGGGTCGGGATGATTCTCGAGGTGAAGCCAGAGACCGGCCAGCGGCTGGAGCTGATCCGGATCATCGACTGACCAGAGACCAGCCGTAGGAGCGCCTTCCGTAGGAGCCCCTTGAGGCGCGACCCAATCCCGGTCGCGCGCCGGCCTCTCGCGCAGGTGGGGCGCTCCTACTTCCGCCGCTTCTTCCCGACGCTGCCGCCCACCGGCTCGCCGTGGAGCATCCGCACCTGCGGGTCGCTCCGGTAGTCGGCATTCTCGAAGTCCTGGGGCCCGTGGGGATGGTTGTGACCGTCCGACTCCACCCAGTTGTAGAGCTGCGGGCGCTTGCGATAGAGGTTGGCCGCGGCGCGCAGCTTGTTCTCGTCCGGGTTGGTCCAGGGATTGAAGTGGAAGTAATTGAACAGGATGGAGTCTGTCCGGCCAAAAGCAATCGTGCCGTACTTGCAGCGGAACGAACCGTGATTGATATACGGCGGCCGCCAGAAGTACCCGCCCGTGGGCAGCTCGCCGAACTGCATCATCCAGGACGTGCCCCAGATGTGATACGACTCTTCCGCACTGTCGTGGTAGGAGATGTTGTCCTGGGCGAACCGGGGCGTCATGCAGTACAGGAAGCTGATCGCCTCAGTCATCGGATCGAAGTGCAGCAGCTTGATCAGGCAACCCGTGGCGACTGACGGCGACACGATGCTGCCGCCGGCCCAGGGCCGGTCCTCGTAGCTGTTGACCGACGAGAAGGCATCGGTGAGTGCCAGCTGATGGTTCTTGTCCGACTCTGCATAGCTCGGCTCGCTGTCATTGAACATCACCAGTGCTTCGGCCCCCTGGGGAACCTCGATGACACCGACAGCCATACCCGCGGGAATGAAGGCGTAGTGCCCTTCGGTCCAGGTCTGCTTGCCGACCTTGATCTTGCCGTTGAGGACGAAGATCTCCATGTCGGAGTAGCTGAGGCCAGGCTTGCGCCTGAATCCGCCGTCGAAACGCACCTTGAGAGTGCAGGCACCGGTGTCGGTGTCCAGTGACAGCACCTTGTAGCTGCTGCCCTTAAAACCAGAGACGCCAAACTTTTTGAACGGATGATCAAGTTCGACGTACGGCTCGATATGCGGTCGTGCCACGAAAACTACTCCTTGGATGAAGGCGACTCCCTGATGGAGCCGACTCGACGTTGTTTAGAAGACCACCTGGTGCTTGCCCTTGGGCTTTTTGGCGATCTCGCCGGGCTTGATCACCCGCCTGGTGTCGCCGGTTACGTTGAAGCCCCTGGTCTGGATGATCTGCAGGAAGCCCTCCACCCACTTTTCGCGCTGGGCGGCCAACCCGTCCTGCTCCTTCACGATCGCCGCGTAGCGCTGCTTCTGCTCGGTGATGTTCTCCTTGAACCAGGCGTCGGTCTCCTTCGACCGAACCGGTTTGACGTCCTGTACTCGTTTGGTCATTTGTGCCTTTCCTTATTAATCCCGCTGTAGGAGCGCCTTCAGGCGCGACATCGATATCAATCGCGCCTGAAGGCGCTCCTACCCCTATTTCTTGCGATACCAGTCGTTCACTTCGTCACCCGTCGTCATCCACACGTCCTTGTGGCTGGCGATGTGGGCAAACGCCCGCTTGAGGTGCTTGAACTTGTTGGGCTGCCCCACCCAGAAGGTGTGGAGGCAGACCGGCATGCAGCGCGCGTTGTCTGCGCCCTCATCGTACAGCACGTCGAACTGGTCGACGATCATGTCGCCGAAAGCCTCCGAGCTGACGCCCGCGTTGGCGAAGGCCGGGATGTCGTTCAGCTCCACGGTGTAGGGCACGGAGATCAGGCTGCCCTTCCTGACGTTGAACGGGAACGGGTGATCG
>CAYMKJ010000117.1:0-7847 GCA_964391025.1 uncultured Chromatiaceae bacterium | reverse complement strand
CTGACCGGGGCCACCTACGACGTCTCCGTAACGCCGGCCGGCGCCAAGTCCCCGGTGGCGATCTTCGCCACGCTGGCAATCGAGAACGGTGACGTCTTCACCGCGATTGCACGGGACGCCACTGGCGGCGGGGCCCCGCTGGGCCTGCTGCTCAAGGACGAGACTGAAGACTAAATGATCAGGCTCCACCGCCGCCGGCTGGTCCAGGCCGGCGGCGGTGGCAGCCGCCACGATCAGGGATACAGTGCGACCTCAGCCAGCGCCAGATCGGCTGTGAATTCCCGCATCCAGCCCAGCAGGGCGATCCGCTGAATCTTCGCGGCATTCAGCGGCACCGAGACACCGCTGGGCGTGAAACCGGTCCAGGGTATGCGCACGCGCTGCCAGCGTGGCTCGGCCCGGAAGGTGGCGCGATAGGACTGGTCGTACCAGCCACAATCGGCCGTCCTGACATGAACGTTGTAGTCCTCTGAATTGCCGTGGACGAGAACTTCAACGCCGGTGTAAGCCGAGCCGTCAAAATCGGCGCCGCGGGACCCCAGGTCGAGCGCCATCTGGATGAAGCCGCCACCGCTGTCCCGGGTAACGCGACCGGACAAACGGATACAGTCCTTGCCGTCCACGGTGGCACGGACGAACGTGGCGTCCGAGACGCCCCCCATCACCCGGTCGCTGAAGCCGCGCCACCGGGCGTTCGGTACCAGGCTCTCCTGCCCCGCCTCGAAGCTGCTCAGAACCAGACGGGTCTTAGCCATCGGGCCACCGGTCGACGTTGCCGGAACCCAGGCGCACGGCACACCGGTGCTCCTCGTAGCTCATTCGGGAAGGGCCCGGTTCATTCGCACGGCTCTTGGGACGGCCCGCTTGTGGGCCGACTCTTTAAGAGTACCTTGTCTGTGGCACGGCCGGCACCGCCGGCTAACTGCCGCGAGCCGGATCGGGCACCATGCGGTCCATGCCCCCTCTGATCCGCTTCCTGATCCTCATCAATGTCGCGATTTTTCTGGCAGGAGCGGCTTACATGCCCGCCGTGACTGCCTTTTACGGGCTGTGGCCCGCAGGCAGCTTTACGGTGGCCGGATTTCCGGGCCGCGTCGGTTTCGAGCCCTGGCAGCTCCTCACCTACGGGTTCCTCCACGCCAACCTGGCTCACCTCGCCCTCAATATGTTCGGGCTCTACACGTTCGGCCGCGACGTGGAACTGGCTGCAGGTACCTGGCGGTTCGCGGCCCTGTATTTCGCCAGCGTGCTGACGGCGGGCATCACCCAGCTGCTGGTGGTTTCGCTGCCGGCCGTGACGGATCCCTATCCGACGGTCGGGGCATCGGGCGGCGTGTTTGGCGTGCTGCTCGCCTTCGGGATGCTGTATCCCCGCCGCATGATCAGGCTCATCTTCCCGCCCATCCCCATGCGCGCCTGGGTTTTCGTGACTCTCTACGCCGTGGCGGAGCTGCTCCAGGGCGTCACCGGCACCGCCGCCGGCGTCGCGCATTTCGCCCACCTGGGCGGCATGGCGGGAGCGTGGCTGGTGTTACGCCGCTGGCGGCGATGAGCCGGTGGGTACGCCCGCGTGTGCTGACCGCGCGGTGCTGCACTTGTCCTGACATTAGCGCACACCACGCCGGAATTGGGGGGCCTAGGTACAAGTCCTTAGACTTTCAGGAAGCCGCGCCCGACACCATTTGAGTACGATACCCGGCGTAGAAGCGAGGCTCCCGTATGCATCAACTGTCCACCGGCATTCGCTACACCGGCGTCAGCAAGACCCTGCACTGGCTGATCGCCCTGCTCGCGTTCTCACAACTCGCCATGGGCAAGTTTTTCGAAGTCGAGGCCGATGAATCTGGCAGCCTGTTCGATTGGCACACCCCGTTCGGCCTGTCGGTGCTGGCGCTGATGGTCGTGCGCCTCGGCTGGCGGCTGACCCACACCGTCCCGGCGCTGCCGGGGAATACGCCAGGCTGGCAACAGGTCGCGGCCAGGGTCACGCACATCGCCTTCTATGTGCTGCTCATTGCCTTGCCCATCACCGGCTGGCTGCTCACGTCCGTGGATGGTGACGCCGTCAGCTTCTTCGGCTGGTTCACGGTTCCCTCGCTACCAGTCCCTGCCGGCGAGGCCAGCGAGGACTTCCTTGAGGAGACCCACGAGCTGCTCGGCAACGTCCTGCTGGTCCTGGCCGGCATCCACGTGCTCGCAGGCCTGAAGCACCACTACATGGATCGGGACGACGTCCTGCGCCGAATGATGCCGGGCACCGGCTGAGGAGCCCTTGCTGAAGGGCCAGGGCAGAGGGACTGCCCCTGGCACCGGATCAGGGCGACTTCCCGTATATTCCGTCCACGTCAGTCACGCGCGCAATCGCGGGAGATTTGCATGGACAAGACCACGCGCCGCCACCCCAATGTCGTGAATATCGCCGAGCTGAAGGCCGGAGGCTTTGAGAAAGGCGAGCGCTTCGCCCTTTCGAACAAGCCGCTGGCGCGCGCCACAGGTGCCCGGGGCATCGGCTGCAGCTTCTACGAGGTGCCGCCCGGCAAGACCGCCTTTCCCAATCACTATCACTGCGCGAACGAGGAGTCGGTCTACGTGCTGGAAGGCACAGGGACACTGCGCATCGGTGCGGACGAGGTGCAGGTTGGGCCGGGCGATTACGCAACCTTCCCGGTGGGCCCGGCACACACGCACCAGCTGCTCAACACCGGCGATGCGCCGCTGCGCTACCTGTGCTTCTCGACCATGCTCCTCACCGAAGTGGTTGGCTACCCGGACTCGAAGAAGATTGGCGCCTTTAGCTACGCCGCTACGGGTGAATCGATGGCGCGGATCATGGTGCGCGAAGAGAGCACCGTCGATTATTACGATGGCGAGGTGTAATCAGCCATGAAAGCAGCCGTCATCGAGAGCTTTGGTCCGGCAGTCCAGCTGCAGGTCCGCGACGTGCCTCGCCCTGTGCCCGGGGCCGGGGCAAGATCGTCATCCGGGTGAAATAACACTTCAACATTCCAGGCGAGGGTTAGTTATGCACGAAGAAAATGGTTTTCCGGACTTCCTGCTTTCCCGGCGTGGCCTGCTGCTGGCGGGTGGCCTGGCCGGTGGTCTGGCCGCCGGCTGCACCGGGTTGACGGCGGGTGGCGGGACCGACGACGCAAGAACGCCGCTGGAGGCGGCCAACGAAGATCTCGTGACCCGGTTCTGTCTTGCCTGGGCCTCCCGGGATATTGAACAGCTCGTCCCCTACCTGGCGGACAACCTGGTCTACCAGATGTTCGAAAAGCGGCCGGACCTGATCGGCATAGAAGAGTTTCGCCGGGAGGTTGGCCCGTTTCTCAACGATCTGGCGCGGGTGGAGTGGGAGATCCTGCGCACTTTTGCCATCGGCCAGGTCGTGATCAACGAGCGCGTGGATCATTTCATTGCCAGGCCGGGCGGGCGCAGCATGCACTTTACGATCGTCGGCCTGTTCGTGGTGAAGAATGACAAAATCGAACTGTGGCGGGATTACAGCCTGCCGGGTAGCAAGTCGCGGATAGAAATCGAGAAGGCCGGGGCGACCTGATTCAGGGCCGCCGGATCCGGTAGACGGCATTGCGCTGGTCGGAGCTGGCGTAGACGGTGCCGTCCGCGCCGACGGCCACGCCTGAAAACAGGAATGGCAGCGGCAGGTCCGGCCCACCAGCGAGGCCCATGGGGATGCCGGTCGCCAGCACTTCGCGCTTACCGTCGGCCGGGTTCACACGCAGCAACCGGTCCCGGCCAGTTTCGGCGACGATGAGCCAGCCGTCGCGATCCACGGCAATACCCTCGGGCCGGTCGAGGCCCGTCGCGATAACCGAACGGGCACCATCGGCGAGTGCGATCCGCGCCAGGGTTCCTGTCCCGTACTCGGTGACGTAGGCGACATCCGTCGCGGCGGCGACACCAACTGGCCCATCCAGGCCGGCGGCCATAACCGTCTTGTCGCGGCCTTCCGCGCCGGAGAGCCGCAGGAGCTGATTGCCCTTGTAGTCCGCAATCAGCAGGCTGCCATCGGGAAGAAAGGCCAGGCCATATGGCGCACCAAGCGCCACATTGCGCAGCACCTTATTGGTGTTCAGATCGGCCAGGAAGACCGCGCCGATGGGCCAGATGGAAGACAGCGCAAATCTGTCGCCAGCCACCGCCACCGCGCCCGAGGAGGGCACACCGTTCGGTCGCTTCCACGCGGTGAGCGCGCCGGTGTCTGCCGCGACGAGACGGTTGCCCCAGAAATCCGCGACGAAGACCGCCGCCCCACCGCCCAAAGGACCGGTGGCAATGCCACCCGGTGAACTCATGCTGCCGCCCACGACGATGCGGGTGTGCCCGGTTTCCGGATTGATCTCTGTAATCCGGTTGGCGGCGGGATTCGACACAAACAGCCAGCCGCGCTGATCGATGGCCAGGTTGTCGAGGGGCGGTTCGAGAGTTGCGATCACCTGCCGCTCGCGGGTCGCTAGCCGGATGCGGGTGACCTCGCCACTCTCGATGTCGACGACATAGAGGTTGCCATGACCGTCAATATTCACGGCGGCGGGAACCTTGAAGCCGTCGGCGACATCCGTCATCTCGCCGGTATTGACGTCGATCTCGACGACCTTGTGCTTGAAGAACAGGGGCCCGTAGAGCTTGCCGGCGGCGGTGACTTCGAAGCCGTTGAGGCCGCCAAGCTTGTCCCGGATGAGCCGGGGCGGTTCCACGCCACGGGGATCGAGCTCGTAGAGTGCATCGCCGGCGAAGACGCGGGTGAGAAACAGCCGGCCGTCCGGTGAGAAATTCACCGAGTTCACGCCAGGGAGGTCCTTTGCCAGCGGCGTGACGTCGCCGCCGGGGCGCCGGCCATACACGCGGCCGACCGAACCCGCCGTCCAGACCATCTGGCCATCGGGACCGAAGGCGACGTCATCGGCGTTGCCCTCGGGTGGGCCAACGGCAGTAGTGACTACGCCAGAGACCGGGTCGATCCGGTAAATCGAATAGCCGGTGAGGCTGGCGCCGTAGAGCTGCCCGTCGGGCCCGAAGGCGAGACCATGCACGCCGTGCATGCTCGAGCCGGGAACCCACTCCTCCACCGTGTACCGGTCTGACGCGGGTTGGGTCGATGGAGCGGGAGTGACGCATCCCGAGAGCGCGGCGGCGGCCGAGAGCGCCGCGAGGAAGTTCATGCGATCCGGGGTCAGGGCCATGGAATGCCCCCAACCGGGGCTAGAACCGCCGCTCGCTGAGTAGTTTCCCCGGCCACTTCCCCTTGACCCGCTCGATCACACCCGGCACCGCACGTTCCAGCACCGTGCGATTCAGTTCCTGGTAGACCGGCGGGCCGCCCTCTTCCGGCCACTGGCGCGTGGCGTCGATGATGGCCTTGCTGGTGGTCTTGTGGTCCGGCGAGCCGGGGTCCAGGGAAAACGCCCGCTTGTCCTTCAGGATTTCCGTCGCCGTCGCGGGCTGCCAGCGGGAGCCTATGGCGAAGCGGACGGCCGCCGAATTCATGATGTCGATGTCATTGTCGACCACGATCACGATGCGCGAGAGCGGATTGAAGTTGGCGATGGCTTCCGCCACCTTCAGGCCCTGACCCGGGGCGTCTTTCCTGATGCTGAGGTAAGCGAGGCCCTGGGAGTCGTGGGGCGCGTAGTAGTCCACCACCTGGGGATGGGACTTGCGCAGCGAATAGACGGTCGCGGCGGCCTGGGCAGCCGTGCAGTACTCCGCCACCACACCGGTGAAGCTGTTCATCACCCAGGGGTTCCGTCGGTGGGTGAGCGCGTCCACCCGCATGACGTAGTTTTCCTGTTTGGCGATGCCCATGTAGCCGTACATTTCGTGATACGGACCTTCGGGCTCCAGGTTCACGAGGTCCACGGTGCCTTCGATGATGATCTCCGCGTGGGCCGGCACCTGGAACTCGCCACTCTCCGTGCGCACCACGGCGATCGCCTTGCCGCGGAAACCGCCGGCGACCGCCAGTTCATCAATCGGCTTGCGATTGCCCACGCGGGAGGGCACCCGGGAACTGCTGACCATCCAGGTCATCGGATCCTGGCCGATCACCAGCGCCACCTTGATGGTGGTTTCACCCCGCTCCTTCGCCGCCATGACCATCCGGTGCCCGGTCTGGCCATCCTCGAAGTTCACCATCACCTTCCGCGGCCCCTTGACCTGGCAGCGGTAGGTGCCGAAGTTCACGCCCATGTCCGGGTCCCTGGTGAATACCGAGGCCGTGTTGATGTAGGGCCCGCCGTCGCCCGGATTGCCACGAATGAAGGGGAATGCCGTGACGTCGATGTCGTCACCGGTCAGCCGCACTTCCTTGCAGGGCGCCTCGCTCGCCGGGATCTCCAGCGGTTCAATCAGAAGGTAATTGCCGGCGTTGCGCTCAAGCTGGTCAAGCAACAGCGTCTTTACCGCACGGTAGGACTGCTGCACGTCCCGCGCGTGGGGCTCGATGCCGAAGAGAATCGCCTCGGTGTCCATGTGCCCCTGGGTGTTAGCCACCACGGGCCCCGGGTAGACCCGGCCATTCGCCCGGATGTTCTCAAACAGCACCGCCGGCGACTCGTGCTGGCCAAACTCGTCGATGAGCGCGTACACGATGCCGGTGGCCTCGTAGGCGTCCTGATCGACGCCGCGGAAGCGGAGTAGCAAGCCGCGCGCCTCCAGCGCCGCCACGTAGTCCCGGAGCGAATCGAAGGGTGCAGTCGGTCCGCGGCGTGTCGTGGCCCTGGCGGCAACGGCCTGCGCCGTGCCGAAGGCAAGGGGTAGCGCGCTCAGCGCAGCCCCGGCCGTCAGCAGGTCCCTGCGGGAGACAGGCGGTTCATTGTGAGACATGGGCATCTCCGGGAAATCTCGTGAGCCAGAAGCCCGCACCCAGCAGCAGCAGATTCATGACCGCCACCACCAGAAAAGGATAGGGCTTCCAGAGGTCGAACAGGTAGCCCCCGGCCAGCGAGATCGCCAGGATCCCGACCGCGCCCATGGCGGAAAACAGGCCGTTCACCGCGCCGCGCAACTCTGGCAGGGTTTCCTGACCCAGCAGCGCCTGCGCCGCCAGCACGGGGCTGATCACGCCCATCCCCAGGACCACCAGCCACAACCAGAACCAGGGATTGTTTAATGGGTCCGTGATCAGGCACATGGAGCCATAACCGACCGCGGCCAGCCCGACCGCGATGGTGAGCGCAGTGACCCGCGGAAGCCGGTCGATGATGATCCCCATGATGGGCGCCCAGACCAGCGACGCCACGTTCATCACGCTGAACAGCAACGTGGCCTTGCCCAGCGCGTCCGCAGTGGACAGGCCCTGCTCGACACCGGTCGTCGTGATCCACAGGGAGAAATACAAGCCCACCACCGTCATGTCGGACCGGGACACGAAGGCTGCCAGGTAGCACAGGACGATGCGCGAGTTGCGCCCCGACACGAGGCCATCGCGGATCACCTGACTTAGCGGCAGCGCCCCTGACACCACCGCGGGCCGGCCCCGTTTGAGGCCCAGGCGCACGACCAGCGCCGAGGCCAGGGCAACGCCTGCAATGCCGTACATGGCCAGCCTTCCCGCTTCCACCGCCGTGTAACCCCGGGCGCTAAACATCGCGGGCAGCTGGCCGGCCAGGACCACGGCCACTGTCACGCCAAGCGCGGTGACCAGGGCTGCAATTCCCAGCAGCTTCCCGCGATCCGCCTCCTGGGGGTAGTCGGTCTGGGTCGAGGTCAGCATCACGCCGGCCAGGCAAGCCCCGACGGCCAGCAGCAGGCGCAGGCCAAACATCTGGGGCAGGCTCGCCACGTGACCGAGGCCCGCGTAACCCGCTGCGAGCAGCACCAGGCCC
>CAYMKJ010000116.1:0-16082 GCA_964391025.1 uncultured Chromatiaceae bacterium | reverse complement strand
ACCCCCAGGATCGCGACCTCCGGTGCGTTGATCAGGGGTGTGAACCAGGTACCGCCGATGCCGCCGAGGCTCGATACCGTGAAAGTCGCGCCCTGCATCTCGGTGGCAGTGAGCTTGCCGGTCCGGGCTTTCTCGGAGAGCGTGCTCAGCTCCTTCGCAATCGTGACCAGGTCCTTCTGGTCGGCGTCCCGAATCACGGGCACCACCAGGCCCTGGGGCGTATCGGCAGCAAAGCCGATGTGCCAGTACTTCTTGTGCACGAGTCCGGTACCGTCCTCAGTGAGCGAGGAGTTAAAGTCCGGGAACTGCTTCAGTGCAAGCACCGACGCGCGGATGAAGAAGGCGAGCGGCGTCAGCCTGGCGCCCGACTTCTCGGCCTCGGCCTTCAGCGCCTTCCTCTTCTCCTCGAGACCGGTGATGTCAGCCTCGTCCTGCTGGGTGACGTGAGGAATGTTGAGCCAGGCGGCCTGGAGGCGCGGGCCGGAAATCTTACGTACGCGGGTCAGTGGCTTGATCTCAATGGGCCCGAACTTCCCGTAGTCGATTACCGGTACCTTCGGGAGTGACGGGCCGGTGCTGACGGCTCCTGTCATTACGGCCTTCACGAAGGCCTTGACGTCTTCCATGACGACGCGGGCTTTCTGGCCGGAGCCTTGAACACGACCCAGGTCGACGCCCAACTCCCGCGCGAACTTGCGGACCGAGGGGCTGGCGTGGGCCTGGGTGAAGGTGGCTTCGTTGATGGGCGGGAGATTCCGCGCCTCAGGCGCGGCGGCCGACGCCTGTGTAGGAGCGCCTTCAGGCGCGACTGCAACTGCCATGGGTGGCGCAGGTTTTGAGTTCGCGGCTGAAGCCGCTCCTACAGGAATCGATTCAGCTGCGGCTGCGTCGAGGACCAGAATCAGGTCGCCCTTCGACACCCGCCCCCCGGGGGCAACCCTCAACTCAAGCACGGTGCCCGCCACCGGCGACGGCACTTCCATCGCCGCCTTGTCAGTCTCCAGCGTCAGAAGGGGCTGCTCGGCGCGGACCAGATCCCCAATCTTCACCATCAACTCAACAATCTCGACGTTCTTGAACTCGCCGAGGTCGGGAACCGTGACTTCACGTCGCGCCATGCAGGACTCTCAGACCGTTACCGGCCTAGACTGTAACCGGATTGGGTTTGGAAGGATCGATGCCGAGCGTAGCAATAGCCTGCACCACCATCTTCGGCTCAACGGAGCCCTCGTCAGCCAGCGCCTTGAGCGCGGCGACGACGATGTACTTGCGATCCACCTCGAAGAAGTCACGAAGCGCGGCTCGAGAGTCGCTGCGGCCGTAGCCGTCGGTGCCTAGTACGGCGTAACGGCCGGGCATCCACGGCCGGATCTGATCGGCGACGATGCGCATGTAGTCAGTGGCGGCGACGAACGGGCCGCTGACGGCAGCGAAGCTGCGGTCGAGGTACGACTTGCGCGGCGCCTGATCAGGGTGCAGCAGATTCCAGCGCTCGCAGTCGAGGCCGTCCCGCCGCAGCTCGCTGAAGCTGGTGACACTCCAGACGTCCGCCGGCACGTGGTACTCCTTCTCCAGGATCTCCGCGGCCGCAATCACCTCGCGGAGGATCGTGCCGGCGCCGAGCAGCTGCACGCGGACCTTGCCGCGCCCGCCCGTTGAAAGGCGGTACATGCCGTGCAGGATGCCGTCCTTCACGCCCTCGGGCATGGCCGGCTGCACGTAGTTCTCGTTCATCACGGTGATGTAGTAGAAGATCCGCTCCTGCTTCTCGTACATCCGCCGCAGGCCGTCCTGGATGATCACGGCAAGTTCGTAGCCAAAGGCCGGGTCGTAGGCCACGCAATTTGGAATGGTCGATGCGGCCAGGTGGCTGTGACCGTCCTGGTGCTGCAGGCCCTCGCCCGCCAGCGTCGTGCGGCCTGCCGTGGCGCCGAGAAGGAAACCCTTGGCCTGCATGTCCCCGCCGGCCCAGATGAAGTCACCGATGCGCTGGAAGCCGAACATCGAATAGAAGATGTAGAAGGGCACCATGTACACGCCGTGGTTGGCGTAGGAGGTGGCAGCCGCCAGCCAGGAGCAGAAGGCGCCCGCCTCATTAATGCCCTCCTCCAGGATCTGGCCCTGCTGGTCCTCCCGGTAATACATCAGCTGCTCAGCATCCTGGGGCGTGTAGAGCTGGCCCACGGAGGAGTAGATACCGATCTGGCGGAACATGCCTTCCATACCGAAGGTCCGGGCCTCGTCCGGCACGATGGGCACGATGTTCTTGCCGATGTTCGGATCCCGCACCAGGCTCGTGAGGATGCGGACGAACACCATGGTGGTGGACGCGGTACGCTCTCCGCTGCCTTCGAGCTGGGTACGGAAAGTGTCCAGGCCGGGCACGGACAACGGCCGGGTCTGCACCTTGCGGGCCGGCAGGTAGCCACCAAGCTGCCTGCGGCGTTCCAGCAGGTAGCGAATCTCCTCCGTATCCGCGGCCGGCCGATAGTAGGGTACGCCCTCGATGTCCGCGTCGGAAATCGGGATGTTGAAGCGGTCGCGGAAGGCCTTGAGGTCATCCACGTCGAGTTTCTTGGCCTGGTGGGCCGTCATCTGACCCTCACCCGCCTCGCCCATGCCGTAACCCTTCACCGTCTTGGCGAGGATTACGACCGGCCTGCCGTCCTGTTTCATCGCCCGGGCGTACGCTGCGTAGACCTTGATGGCATCGAGGCCGCCCCTGTTGAGGCGCCACACCTCCTCGTCGGAGAGGTTTGCCACCATCTCCTTCAGCTCGGGGTACTTCCCGAAGAAGTGTTCACGCGTGTAGGCGCCGCCGCCCGCCTTGAAGTTCTGGTACTCGCCGTCCACCGCCTCTTCCATGCGGCGGCGGAGAAACCCACCGTGGTCCGCAGCGAGCAGCGGGTCCCAGCGGGAGCCCCACAGGACCTTGATCACCGCCCAGCCGGCACCGCGGAACGCGGCTTCCAGCTCCTGAATGATCTTGCCGTTGCCGCGCACGGGGCCGTCGAGGCGCTGCAGGTTGCAGTTGATGACGAAGATCAGGTTGTCGAGCTTCTCGCGCACCGGCATGGTGATGGCGCCCATGGACTCGGGCTCGTCCATCTCACCGTCGCCGAGGAAGCACCAGACCTTGCGGTTTCCGGAGTCGAGAATCCCGCGATGCTCAAGGTACTTCATGAAGCGGGCCTGGTAGATACCCATCATGGGGCCCAGGCCCATTGAGACCGTCGGAAACTGCCAGAAATCCGGCATCAGCCAGGGATGCGGATAAGACGACAGCCCCTTGCCCTTGCCCGCCACCTCCTGACGGAAATGATCGAGGTGCTCCTCTGTCAGGCGGCCTTCCAGATACGCACGGGCGTAGATGCCCGGGGAGGAATGGCCCTGGATGTAGACGAGGTCGCCGCCGAACTGCTCAGTGGCCGCCCGCCAGAAATGGTTGAAACCAACTTCGTAGAGCACCGCCGCCGAGGCGTAGGTGGCGATATGCCCACCGTACTCGGAACTCTGCCGATTGGCCTGCACCACCATGGCCATGGCGTTCCAGCGGATGTAGGCCTCGAGACGCCGCTCGATGGCCCGGTCACCGGGGTACTCCGGCTGCTGCCAGAGGGGGATGGTGTTCAGGTAGGCGGTGTTTGGCCGGAACGGCAGGTACGAACCGGAACGCCGGGCGTGATCCACCATCTGGTTCAGCAGGTACTGGGCGCGCTCCGGACCGGTGGTGCGCAGGACCGAGTCGATGGACTCGACCCACTCACGGGTCTCCTCGGGATCCTGGTCCGGATCCTGACCCTCGAACTGCCCCTCTGACTCAGAATTGGGCGTGCTGGAATCGGCCACGGTGGCTCCGCTGATGCTGGACGTCTTGCCCTATACTGCGGGCCCCGAAAGAACCACCAGGCAAGCGCGGCGGCCCCAAATGATCGAGGTTTCACGCAGAAGGGTCAAGCCAACGGGCGGTCACGCGCTGTTGCCAACGGCGTCCGGCCTGAAAGTGCTGCAAGTGCCCAGCCGAGTGACGAAAGCAACACTCGACCGGGTCGACCAGGTCCTAGTGGTCACACCGCACCGGATTCCGGACAGCGTGTGGCGGGAACTTCCGGGACTCAAGTCGCTGCAGGCGGTGTACAAACGCCTCGGCAAGGACGGCGCTGGCCGGGCGCTGCGAGGCTCTCTTGCCGCCGGCACCGGAGTTACGCTGGGCACGCTGCCAGCACCGTTAAGGAAGAGCAAAGCCGCCCTGCCGACCCCCTTTGCGCTGCTGAAGTTCGCCGGCGAACTCGTGGCGGACGCCCTGACGGACGAGCCGCGCTCCATCGGTGTCCTGGTCCACGGCTTCGGCGCCGACGATGGGAACCGGGTGACGACCGCGTTGCTGCTCGCCCTTGGCGCGCGGGCCTGGAAGGGGCCCGTGTTTCAGAAGAAGGTGCAGGCGCCTGCCCTGAAGACAGTCCACCTCTTTGGCCGCCGTGAGCACCTGGACACAGCCCGCACACTGGCCGAAATCGAGGGTGCCAACCTCGTGCGCTGGCTCACGGCCCTGCCAGCCAACAAGCTCTCCGCGTCCGCTTACAGAGACGTGCTGGGCGCGCTGGCGAAGCAGCACGGCTGGGATTTCGAGTGGCTGGGTGAAGCGCAACTCCGCAAACTGAACGCGGGCGCCTTTCTGGCGGTCGCCCAGGGCAATGCCACGCCCGAGGCGGGCATCGCGCGGCTGCGTTACCGCCCGAAGGGAGCCAGCCCCAGGCAGGAGCACCCGGACCTGGCCCTGGTCGGCAAGGGCATCATCTTCGACACGGGCGGGACGAACCTGAAGACGGCGCCCCACATGCTCAACATGCACACCGACATGGCAGGCAGCGCCGTGGCGCTCGCCGTGCTGCAGACGCTGACACAACTCAATGCGCCGCTCAGTATCGATTGCTGGCTGGCGATCACCGAGAACCGCACCGGGCCCGCCGCCTACAAGCAGCGGGACGTGGTCACGGCCAGCAACGGCGTGACCATTGAGATCATGCACACGGACGCAGAAGGCCGCATGGTCCTGGCTGACACCCTGGCGCTGGCCGGCAGGGAACGCCCAGGTTTGATGCTGGACTTTGCCACCCTCACCGGCGCCTGCGTCTACGCCCTCTCCGAGCGCTACAGCGGCGTATTCACGAACCGGGAGGCGCTGAACGACCTGCTGGTGCGGACGGGCCGGGAGTCCGGCGAGCGCGTTTGGCCGTTTCCCAACGACCCGGATTTTGACGATGACCTCAAATCAAAGCTGGCGGACGTGGCCCAGTGCTCGTCGACCGGGGAAGCGGACCAGATCCTGGCAGCGCGCTTCCTCCAGCGTTTCGTCCCGGTCACCACGCCCTGGATGCACATGGATCTGGCGGCAGTGCTGCGCAAGGACGGCCTCGCACACGTGCCGGGTGGCCCGACCGGCTTCGGCGTGCGCTACACGCTCGCCCTGGTGCTGGATCACGCGGCCGAACTGAAGCAACTTGCTGGATGACAGGCGCTTCTCCCACCACTTCGCCGGCGGATTCGACGCAGCCCAAAGCAGCGCCGACCACATCGCTCATCAGCCGCCGCTTTCGCGGCTTCCTGCCGATCGTGGTGGACTTCGAAACTGGCGGCTTCAACTGCAAGACCGACGCGCTGCTCGAGATGGCGGCGGTACTTCTGAAGATGGACGACGACGGCACCCTCCGCCGTGGCGAGACCATCCATTGCCACGTGAAGCCCTTCGAGGGTGCCAACCTGGAGCCGGCCGCGCTGCAGGTGACCGGCATCGACCCCTGGCACCCGCTGCGCTTCGCCATCTCCGAGCGGGACGCCCTCCAGCACGTGTTCAAGCCGGTGCGTGAGGCCATGAAGGAGGTGGACTGCAACCGGGCCATACTTGTGGCGCACAACGCGCACTTCGACCTGGGTTTTCTGAACCAGGCGATCGCGCGCACCGGAGTAAAGCGCAGTCCCTTTCACCCCTTCAGCGTGCTCGACACCGCCACGCTCTGCGGCGTCGCCTACGGCCAGACCGTCCTGGCGCAGGCGGCCGTCGCGGCGGGCCTGCTGTGGGATTCGGCCCGTGCCCATTCGGCGATCTACGATGCCGAACTCACCGCCGACCTCTTCTGCCAGATCGTGAACCGGTTCAAACCGCTCTACGATTCCGTTATTCTCGCACCACCTCCGGCAACACCGGAATTACAGGAGACAATGCCATGAATCCACTCAAGAGCGTTTCGGGCGCACTTATTACCGGCGTCATCCTGATGATTGTCATCAGCCTGCTGCTGCCGGCCACGGCGGACGTCACAGTGAATCTCGCTGCTCTCGACCGCTGGCTGCACGTCGTGTCGGGTGTCTTCTGGATTGGCCTGCTCTACTACTTCAACGTGGTGCAGATTCCTGCCCTGGCCGCCGGGCTGGCCGACAAGGGCGGGCCGGGTAATGCGGGCATCGTCAAGTACATCGCGCCACGCGCTCTGCTCTGGTTCCGCTGGGGAGCTGTGGTGACCGTGCTGAGCGGCGTACTGCTGATGGAGTTTACCTACGGTGGCGGCGGCCTGATGAAGGGCCTGGCGTTCCGGGAAGGCCTCGAGACGATCGGCGTGGGCGGCTGGCTCGGCATCATCATGCTGTTCAACGTCTGGGTGTTCATCTGGCCGAACCAGAAGAAGGTCATCGGCGTGGTGCCGGCCACCGACGAGGAAAAGGCCAAGGCCCGTGCCACCGCCACCATGGTTTCGCGGATCAACTTCATCCTCTCGATCCCGATGCTGATGACCATGGGCGGCCAGTCCCACGGCCTGCCATTCTGATCCCAAAGGTACCGGACCTTAGTTATTGTAGTTGTTGTAGTTATTACGCTGCCGCGCAATAACTACAATAACTAAGGTCCGGTACCTTTATCCCCTTCACCTCCTCATGCCCACTCGGATGTCGCCGGAGCTCATTGCCCACGTCTCCGCGTCCGTGCGCGGGGCGCTGGCCGAGGACGTGGGCAGCGGCGACCTGACCACCGCCCTCGTCCCTGCGAACCAGCGTGCTGACGCCACTATCGTCACCCGGGACGGCGCCGTGATCTGCGGCCAGCCCTGGGTCAAGGAAGTCTTCCGGCAGCTCGACCCCGGGATCGTGATCGAGTGGCGCATCGGTGAAGGCGATAACGCGACCCAAAACCAGACGCTCTGCGAACTGCATGGCCTTGCCCGCCCCCTGCTCACCGGCGAGCGCACCGCGCTCAACTTCCTTCAGACCCTGTCCGCCGTGGCCTCGGCCACCCGGGCTTGCGCGGAAGCGGTTGCAGGGACCCGTGCGCGGATCCTGGACACGCGCAAGACCATTCCCGGGCTGCGGCTCGCCCAAAAGTACGCCGTGCGTATCGGTGGTGGCACCAATCACCGCATCGGGCTTTACGACGGCATCCTATTGAAGGAAAACCACATCGTTGCCGCGGGTGGCATCACGACGGCCGTACGCCGGGCCCGGGAGCAGGGCTCGTCTGTACTACTGGAAGTCGAAGTCGAAACCCTTGCCCAGGCGGCGGAAGCCATGACAGCTGGCGCCGACCGCCTGTTGCTCGACAACTTCAGCATCGCGCAGATGACCGAAGCCGTCGCCCTGCGTGACCGGCAATCACCGCGCACCACGCTGGAAGCGTCCGGCGGTATTCACTTCGAAACGCTGCGGCCGGTGGCTGCCACGGGCGTGGACTTCATCTCGATCGGCGCACTGACCAAGAACATCCGGGCGGTAGACCTGTCCATGCGCTTCCGCTTCATGGGGCCCCAGACCCTGTAGCAGCGCCTTGTAGGAGCGACGACCGGCGCGACTCCCGACAAATCTCGTTGTTCTGATGAGATATATACCCTTGATATATACCAACGTCAGTCGCAGACTGGGGCCAAGGAGAATCGCCATGGACAAACCTGAAACCGCCAAGCTCTTCATGAACGGCCGCAGTCAGGCCGTCCGCCTGCCGGCCAAGTACCGCTTCAAGGGAACGGAAGTCCTGGTCAACCGCGTTGGCGACAACGTCGTTCTGTCCCCCAAGCCGGATTCCTGGGGTGAATTCTTTGCCGCCCCCTCTAGCGTTCCACGGACCTTCCTGAAGCGACGTGCGGATGCGGCGCCGCAGAAGCGCCGCGGTCTGCGCTGAGCCAGCCCGATGGGTCGTTTCATGCTCGACACCGATATCAGCAGCTACATCCTGCGGGACAGGCCGGCAGTGGTGGGCAGACGGCTGCAACGGGTCCGGACAGCTGATCTGTGCGTCTCTGTTATTACGGAAGCTGAGTTACTGTACGGTGTACGTCTGGCAGGGGGTAACAGTAATCTGCGGAGTGACGTCGACAACTTTCTGCGGCGACTCCACGTTCTGGCGTGGGACTCATCCGCTGCTGCTGAGTACGCCGACATCCGCAGCAACCTCCAGGGTCGTGGCGCACCGATTGGCGGCATGGACCTGATGATTGCATCCCACGCACGCAGCCTCGGCGCCACCCTGGTGACGAATAACGAGCGACATTTCCGGCGCGTGGCCCACCTGCGCGTCGAGAACTGGGCTCGCTGAAGTGGACGGCGTAGAGACCCTCCCCTGCCCCGAATGCGGCAAGCCGCCCGGTGTCTGCATCTGCGACAGGGTGGAAAGCGTCAGCACCAGGCTGCGGGTTGTCATTCTTCAGCACCCGCAAGAGGACGATGCCTTGCTGGGCACGGCGAAGCTGGTTGAGGTCACGCTACCGAAAGCAGAGATTCGCGTCGGCCTTTCCTGGGCGTCGCTCGATCACGCCCTCGGCACCAAAGATGCGAACAGGGAGCGCTGGGCGGTGCTGGCGGCGGCCAAGCTGCCGGCGCCAATCCCCGAGGCTTCACGCGGCGATCCCGTGCTCGTGATTGACCGCAAGGGCAGGCTGCGCGACCTCAAGCGCCACGGACTCGAAGGCATCATCGTGCTCGATGGCACCTGGAGCCAGGCGAAAACCCTCTGGTGGCGGAACGCCTGGCTGTTGAAACTGCCGCTGGTCGTCCTTACGCCGCGGGAGCCGTCCATCTATGGCCGCCTGCGCAAGGAACCCCGCAAGGAATGGGTCTCCACGCTGGAAGCTATCGGTGACGTGCTGCCAGCCCTTGGCGAACCCGAGCAAGTGCGCACCAGCCTGCGCCGACTGCTGCGCACCCTGCTTCAGCGGGCGAGGGATCAGGCTATTATCGCCTCATGAATGAGGCTGCCATTGCGAGCCCCAGGGTGGAAAGCGATCCCCGGCGCTTCTTCTGGTACGGGGTCTGGACCCTGATCATGGTGGTTACCGCACTGCCCCTTCTGGGCGTCCTGCGGATTCCACGAATCTTCGACTACACCACCACGCTGATCATTCACGAACTGGCAGCGTTCCTCTATTTCGGTCACACGTTCTTCAGCAACATCTGGGCGCTCCTGATCCGCAGGACCCAGCCGACCGCGGTGGGCGTCTGGGCACGCGCCCTGCTCCGCAAGCTCTGTCTCGGCGTAACCGCACCCACCGCCGTAATCACGCCCCTGTTTGGCGTGATGCTGATCGATGACTGGGGCGGCCTGACCGGCACGCCCTGGGCCTGGGACGGCTACTTCGTCTTTTGGCTCATGGCGGCCTTCAGCATCGTGCCGGACGTGATCCGCTATGGCCGGAATCGCAACGCGGCCGACCCGAAGCATGGACTGATGAGCGGTGGGATCCGCGGGATGCTGGCGCTGGTCGCGGTGCTGTACATCCTTCTCTATTGCATGATCGCCAAGGGCAGCCTGTTTGCCGGCCCGATCCTGGGCGCCCTGGGCCTGGTGCGCTAGGTGTGGCGGGTCAGAACCGGATCTTTCCCGTCCAGGTGTCCGCATACATGCGGAAATCGCCGACCAGGCTGTACAGCGGCTGGGTGAAGGTCGCGGGACGATTCCGCTCGAAGTAGAAGTGGCCGACCCAAGCCGGCCCGTAGCCCGCCACCGGTACCAGGAGCAGCCAGCCCCAGGCGCCCGTGGCCAGGATGCCGGTCAACATGCTGATTACAAGAGTCGTACCGAGGAAATGCAGCCGCCGGTTGGTCCGGTTCTGGTGCGCACGGAGGTAGTGCGGGTAGAAGTCCACGAAGGCGGCGTAGCGGGCGGGCGTGTTCAATGTGTCAGCCGCCGTTTGCCACCGCCGCCATCACCACGCGCTTTGGTTCCGAAATCCCGTAACCCTGCGCGTAATCCACGCCCATACCGCGGAGCATCGTAATGATTTCCTGATTTTCTGCCCATTCGGCAATGACTTTCTTGCCGGTAAGGTGGCCGATCTCGTT
Organism: uncultured Chromatiaceae bacterium; assembly: GCA_964391025.1. Classification (GTDB taxonomy): domain Bacteria; phylum Pseudomonadota; class Gammaproteobacteria; order Steroidobacterales; genus SHZI01. The sequence goes on along the minus strand of CAYMKJ010000116.1, from coordinate 5,762 downwards.
GATGGAACGGACCATCTCGCGGTCGATGGGATCATGCAAAATCTCCTTGACGAAGCTGCCGTCGATCTTCAGGTAATCGACGGGGAAATGTTTCAGGTAACCGAAGGACGACAGGCCCGTGCCAAAGTCATCCAGGGCGAACTTGCAGCCCAGTTCCTTCAACGCGTTGATGAAGCGGCTTGCCTGGGCAAAGCTGGCGATGGCCGCCGTTTCCGTGATTTCAAAGCAGATCTTGCTGGCGTCGAGGCCGCTGCGCTGGAACTGACGAATCACGAAGGGCAGGAACTCGTTGTCGGCCAGGCTGGCGCCGGACAGGTTGATGGAGCACAGTGCCAGGCGCTCCCGCTCGTCGGCTTCCGAGACGAGCCAGCGGAAGGCGTGCTCCACGACCCACCGGTCGATGTTGGAGATCTGGCCGTAGCGCTCTGCGGCGGCGATGAACAAGTCGGGCGATACCAGGGCTCCCTGCTCGTCGCGCATACGCAGGAGAATCTCGTAGTGGGAGCCGGGTTCTTCGGCCTGCAGGGGCAGAATCGTCATCCGGTAAAGCTCGAAGCGGTCGTCCTCGAGGGCGTTGCTGATGCGCGCAGCCCACTGCATCTCACGGCGGCGACGCATCAGGTCGATGTCGTTCTGCTTGAAGGTGTGAATGCGGTTACGGCCTGCTTCCTTCGCCGCCTGGCAGGCGCCGTCGCCCGCCGCGATCAGCGTGGCAACGTTCTCGTTATCGCCGGTGATCGGCACCACGCCAATGCTGACGCCAAGCCGGAACGTGCGCTCGTCCCAGGTGAATTTATGCTCCTTGATGGCCTCGCGCAGCACTTCAGCCGTGCGCATGGCTTCCTCGATGCTGCAGGCCTCCAGCAGCAGGCCGAACTCGTCGCCGCCCAGCCGGGCCAGCGTGTCCCGCCAGCGGATCTTGGCCGTCAACAACGCGCCCAGTTGGGTCAACAGCGTGTCGCCGGCGCCGTGGCCACAGGAATCGTTGATGATCTTGAACTGGTCCAGGTCGAGATAGAGCAGCGCGTAGGACGTCTCCCGGGCCTTGGCGCTTTTCAGCGAGCGCTCCAGCCGGCTTTCGAACTCCCGGCGATTCACGAGCCCCGTCAAAAGGTCGTGGCTGGCGTGGTAAGAGAGGCGCCGGTTCAGCTCCCGGGACTCGCTGACGTCGTGAAATACCAGCACGGCGCCAGTCACATCGCCGCGGTCGTTGCGGATCGGTGAGGCCGTGCTCTCGATGTAGAGCTCGTTGCCGTCCCGGCGGATCAGCAGCGACGGCCGCACGGACTTGACCGACCGGTTGCGCTTGATCGAACTCATCACCGGATTTTCCAGCGGCTCGCAAGTCTCCTCATGGAAACCGCGGAAGATCTCGTCAACGTGGCGCCCGCCGGCGGCGTCCAGCTTCCAGCCGGTGAGCTCCTCGGCCACCGGGTTAATGTACTCGACGGTACCCAGCTGGTCGGTAGTCACCACGCCATCACCCATGGACTGCAGCGTGATCTGGGCGCTCTCCTTCTCGCGGAACAGTGCCTCCTCGTAGACCTTCTGCTCCGTGATATCCGTCTCCACGCCGACCAGGCGCCGCAACCGGCCATGCTCATCCAGCAGCGCCTTGGCGCGGCAGATGACCCAGCGCCACTCGCCATCCTTGCGGCGCATGCGGTGGGTGTTCTCGAAAATCTCGGTGCGGCCGGCAAGGTGATCGCGGAGCCGGGCCTGCAATCGGGCGTAGTCGTCCACGTGCACGATGCGGCGCCAGTCCGGGGCGTTGCGGGCCAGGTCATCGTCGTCGTACCCCATCATTCGCTTCCAGCGGGGCGAGTATTCGACGCGGTTGTGCACCGCATCGAAGTCCCAGGTGCCATCGTTCACCGTCCTTTCCAGCAGCTGCTCACGCTCATTGAGCTCGGCCAGCCTGCCGGTCGTGCGGATCCGCTCCAGGCCCGACGCCAGGCTCGAGCCGAGGAGCTTCAGCAACAGCGTGTGTTCGACACTCCAGCCGGGCTGGGGCTGGCCAAAGAACAGCGCCAGGCAGCCGGCGCGCTGGCCGTGGATGTGGAACCCGATCAGCAGAAGCGCCCCGCACCCCATCGCCGCCAGGTGGGCCGCATCGGTGCTCTGGTTGGTACGCTGGGGAACGTCGGTGTTGGCGATGCCATGGACCCGGAGGTGCTCGACGCGCTTGTCGAGCCAGGGCAGTTCATCGAGGGAGAGGCCCGTCAGTACTTCCGGGTTGCAGAGGGCAAAGGGGCTACGGGCGGCCAGCACCTGCTGAATGCGGCGTCCCGGCTCGTCCAGCAGGACGACAGCAATCGCGTCGCAGGCGGTTTCTTCCCGGACGGTTTCCAGGGCTGCGACAAGCACAGGATCGTCAGCGCCGCCCGCCAGGTTCTGCAGGTCCACGGCGAGCTTGGTGAAAACAACGTCCAGGCCCCCGGTTTTCCGGGCGCCTACTGCATCCTGCAGGCCCGTCAACGTGAGGCGGTGTTCCATTTTGTCCGTTGCCACCCGGCCACCTGCAACGCATTCTGACAGAGTTTTTTTTGAATACAACCTAAGCTGATGTTCTTCTTCGGATTTGGTGATTAGGTACCGGACACCTGTCACCGCCAGCTACCGGCCCTTGTCGTTGGGCTTTGGGCATAATCAAAACCACAACGGCAAGGCACCGGACCAATGCTCAACAAGCTACGCCTCTGGTGGACACTGGATACCCACGCCGAGCAGCAGAGCGCAGACAATCCCTTCGGCGCGCTGGCCCCCCACCAGCGCCGGGACTCGGGCCCCATGCTGGCGCTGGCCTTCGGCTGGGGCTTTCTGATCACGGGGCTGTTCATCGGTGGCCTGCTCGGCGCGGGGCAGCCCTTCTGGCCCGAACTCGTGTGGAGTTCCCTGCTCGGCAACGGCGTCAACTTCGTTGTGGGCGCGCTCGTCGGCTACATGGGCTACCGCACGGGCTGCAACAGCGGCCTGTTGTTTCGCCTGGTGTATGGCAACGTGGGCGCGGCAGTGCCCGTGCTGTTCCTCACCGTCCTGCTGATCTTCTGGCAGGGCATTACCGTCGGCGCCTTCAGTTTCGCCTGGGTGCAGGACTTCGACTCGCCCTGGTTCTATGTCGTTGCGGTCTTAGCCGGCCTACTGTACACGTGGACCACCTATTACGGGGTGCAGGGCCTGGAGAAAGTGGCGTTGCCGGCCGCACTGATTCTCGTCGCTGTGCTGGTCTATGCAGGCTGGTACAACCTCAGCCAGGCCGGCGGCTGGGACGCCTTTCTCACGCTCTCCCGGGACACGGCCGCGAAGAACCCGCTGAGTAACGTGCAGGCCATGAACATCGTGATCGGGTCCTGGATCGTGGGCGCCGTGGTCATGGCCGAGTACACCCGCTTCGCCCGCCAGGCCTGGGTATCGATCGCCATCCCTTTCATTGTGCTGCTCTTTACCCAGTGGATCCTGCAATTCGTCGGCGCCATGGGCGGCGTAGTCTCCGGTAATTTCGACTTCACGGTGTACATGCGCTCCGCGGGCACAGTCGTGGCCCTGTTTGGACTCATTGCCATGAGCTTTGCCCTGTGGACCACGGGGGACGCGAACCTCTACCTGCCGTCCATTCAGACGGCCAGTGTGTTCCGTCGGCCGAAGCGCGTGATGGTGGTGATCTGCGGCCTGCTAGGCACCCTGATCGGCCTCGGCATCTACCAGCGCTTCATGGATTTCATCAATGTGCTGGCATACCTTGCGCCGCCGCTCATCGGTCCGGTGATCGTGGACTACTACCTCTGCAATGGGATGCGTTTCCGCGCGGAGCTGCTCGATCGTCTGCCGGCCTGGAATCCCATCGCCGTGGGCGCCTTCGTCGTGGGCGCCGTCAGCGCCTTTTACTCGCCGGCCTGGATCGCGAACGGACTTTACGGCCTGCTGGTCTCGATGGTGGTCTACGGGGTCCTGTACCTGCTGGCCGGCGTGCTGGGGGTACGGCTCGGCCACGCCCGGGCCGTTGTAGAGGCTGGTAGCGGGGCGCGGGCGGAATGACCGCCTGGAATCTCACCTTCCTCGGCGTGGGCAGTGCCGCCGCCCCCCAACTGGGTTCGGCGAGCGTGGTGCTGGAGAAGGATGGCTCGCCGCTGCTCATGGTGGATTGCGGCCAGGAAGCCCTGACGGCCTGCCTGGCAAGCTACGGCAGGCCCCCACCAGCCGTGTTCGTGACCCACGTGCACATGGACCATGTGGCCGGCTTCGAGCGACTATTTATCGCCAACCACTTCGGCAACTTAGGCCTGCCGCGCACGCGCCTGTTCGTACCCGCCCTGCTGGTGCCCCTGCTGCAGGGCCGCGTCGCCGACTACCCCAACGTCGTCGCCGAGGGCTTTGCCAACTTCTGGGACGCCTTCGAGCTGGTGCCGGTAAGTTCCGGGTTCTGGCATCAGCGCCTGTGGTTCGACGTCTTTCCGGTTCGCCACCACGTGCCAGGCACCGCCTATGGAGTCTGTCTGTCTGGCGCCTTCCTGTACACGGGAGACACGCGGCCCATTCCCGAGACGGTAGCGCAATTTGCCGATGGCCTGATGCCCCTCGTGCACGACTGCGACCTGCACGGCAACCCGTCCCACACGGGACTGCCGGACCTGCTCCGCGAGTACAGCGAGGAGTTGCGCCGGCAGATGGTGGTCTACCACTACGCCTCGCTCGCAGACGGCGCGGAACTTGCGAAAGCTGGTCTGCGCGTGGCACGGCCCGGTGACAGCCTCAGTCTGCCGTCGCCCCGGGAGGCCACGGCAGCCCATGCTGCCGCCGTTCGCCAGCGCCTGCAGGGTGACCGGCGCCACGGCGAGTGGTCATTAACCAATCTGGAGTAACAGCGTGATGCGAGTAATCCTGGGTGCCCTGGCCGTCACGGTTGTTTCCTGGATCTGGAGCGTGGGCTTCTACGTGCTCAGTCCCGTCCCCTACTGGACCATGTCCCAGACAATGGATGACCGGGCGGCGGGCGCCGCGCTGCTGGAGCACTTTCCAGAAAGTGGCACCTACATTCTCCCCGGTCGCTTGAGTGGCAAGGAAATCCGCAACGAACTGCGGGCCAACGGGCCGGTGGCCACCGTGTATATCGACCGGGATGGCGCGCCCCAGTCATCCCCCTTGAAGATCGTCCTCGGCATCGTTCAGGGCCTCGTCATCGGCCTCACCCTCGGTGTCGCCATGCTGATGCTGAATCGCTACACCACGAACTACTGGAATCACGTGGCGATCTGCACCACCGTCGGGCTCGCCTACTCGGCCTACCCGCGGGTGGCCGACATCGTGTTCTCGGACTTTCCGCCGGGCTACCAGTGGATGATGATTTTCTCGGACTTCGTCAGCTTCGTGCTGATGATCATGGTCATGGCCTGGTTTACCCGACCACGTCCCGTGCAACAGTGAAGGGGTCAGTTATGTGGCGCTCAATGCTTTGTCTGGTTCTCCTGACCCTGCCAATGCTCGTCCCCGCGGGTTCTGTCCAACCACCGGCCACCAGCGCCGTCGCTTCCGCCGAGTTCGCCCGCCTGAAGACCCTCGCCGGCACCTGGGTGCTCGTGGATGACGCGGGTAACCCGACGAACAATATCGGCAGCGTGTTTGAGGTGGTGGCCATGGGCCACAGCATCCGGGAGACGATGTTCCCCGGCACGCCGGAGGAGATGGTGAATATGTACTACCGGAACGGTCCGGCCACCGAGATGGTGCATTACTGCGCCAGCGGTAATCAGCCGCGGTTGAACATC
>CAYMKJ010000115.1:0-22472 GCA_964391025.1 uncultured Chromatiaceae bacterium | reverse complement strand
GCCAGCTTCCGTGAAGTAGGCCGCGTTTCGCGGGCAAACACAGCCCGACTGAGAACTGGCGCATGGTGGCCGCGGGCAGGCCGCGGCTAATCTCCCCGTTATGTTTGGCGGAACCCTGCTCTCCAACTTTTTCATGGCTGCCGCGGCGGTGGCCGGTTTTGCCGCGGGCGCCATGCTGTCCCGCCTGCTGGCGCTGCTGCCCAGCGGACCCAAGCGCAAACGGGCCGACGATTTCCACCACACGATCCGTGGGCTCGAGGCGGAACTGCGGGTTGCGCAACGGACGGCCGAGCAGGCCAGGGCGGAGCGCGACGACCTGACGGCCGAACTGGGCAAGACGACCGCCGAACTGGCCGAGATGCGTGAGAAGGCGGCCACCGGCGAGAACCGGGTGCGCAAGCTCAGGGCTGAAATCCAGCACGAGTGCGCAAAGACTGCCCGCCTCCGACTCGAGCTGGCGGACCGTGCGGAGGAGATGGTGCGGACCCACGTGCAGCTGCGTGATGTCCAGAATGAACTGGGCGTCAGCCAGGTGGGCTCCGGCGTGGTAATGGAGGAAATGACGCGCCTGGAGCGTGAACGTGGCGACCTGAACACGATTGTGGAGGCACTCCGCAAGGAAATGGCCGCCCGTCCCGGCAGCCGTCTGGTGCGTGGTGCCTCTCAGGTGCTTGATCGGGGCGACGATCTGCTCGTGGATTGCTGACGATGGCGTTCGCGGGGCTCATCTTCATCGGTCTTCTTTTTGGCGTCATCCTGGGCGCCAGCGTGGTCGGCTTCATCGTGGTCCGCTCGGGCGGACCCCTGAAGGAAAGCCTGTTCGGCGACGGCGCCCGCAAGCACCCATTCAGCAGTCCGCCGAAAAGGCCGGAGCTGGCCCCCGAAGCCGACAATGGCCACCAGGCGCTGCTCGAGGAACTGCGCATTACGCAGAAGTTACTTGAGCAGGGCCGCGTCGAACGCGCGCAGCATGACAAGGCAACCCGGGAGGCGACCGCGGACCTGGCGACCCTGCGCAACCAGATCGCCGACAGGGACGTGCAGATTCAGACCCTGGGAGCATCGCTCCGTGAGGCGACCGTGCAAATCGACAACCAGCTGGGTCAGCTCAGCGACCGGACCGAAGAACTGGCGAAAGTCAGCCTGCAGCTCAAGGACGCCCGCATGGAGCTCGACGTGACCGAGTCCGGCTCAACCATCACGACCTCCCAGATCCGCCAGCTCCAGCGGGAGCGAGACGACCTGGCCGCCCTTGTGGACCAGCTGCACCCGCGGCGTCCGACCAGCCAGCCCTTCGCGTAACTCCTGAGGCATAATTTCCCGGCCTCCGTCGCGATTGCTCCGGGCCATGCAGACCGTCGACTTCGGCTTTCCCATCCCGCAGGTGTTCCTGGACGGCCACGCCGATCTGGGCCTGGTGGGGCGCACGCTGGCGCTCGGCGAACGCCTCAACTTTCACAGTGCCTGGGTCCAGGATCAGGTGGCGGGCGACGTGCCGCTGCACGAATCGCTGACGTTGCTGTCCTATGCCGCCGGGCTCACCAGCAGGGTGCGACTCGGCGTCTCGGTCCTGGTTTTTCCGATCCGCAATGCTGTGCACGTGGCGAAAATCGTCAGCACGCTCGACAACCTGAGCGCCGGACGCATCATCCTGGGTATCGGGCTCGGTCATGTGATGGCCCGCGATTTCTTCCGCACCTACGGTCTCGACAACCGGGAGGCAGTGCGCCGTTTCAACGAGGGCGTGCGCGTCCTGAAGTCCCTGTGGACGGAGCCCGTGACGAATTTCGCGGGCGAGTTCTACCAGCTGCAGCGCACGGGGATGTGGCCCAAGCCAGTGCAACAGCCCCATGTGCCGCTCTGGTTCGGCGGCCAGCACCCCGACGCGCTCCGGCGTGCCGTGAAATTCGCCGATGGGTACACCTGCGCGGGTCCCAGCACGACGGACGAGTTTGCGGGCTTCGTGGCGCAGATCCGCCGCTTCCTCGATCAGGAGGAGCGGGATCCGGCGACGTTGCCCCTGTCCAAGCGCGTCTACCTCGCCATCGACAACGATGCGGCGCGCGCCAAGCGGCGCCTCGACGAGTTCTTCGGCACCCGCTACCCCTGGCAGATCCAGCGCAACCCGCATTTTGTGGCCGACATCTGCGTGTGGGGAAGCACGACGCAAGTGGCCGAGGGCCTTGCACGCGTGGCGCATATCGGCGCCACCACAATCATCGCGAACCCGCTCTGGGACTTCGAGGACCACCTGGAAGCACTGGCGTCCGAAGTAATCCCCGCCGTCCGCTCATCACTGTAGGAGCGCCGACCGGCGCGACACCACCATGGAAATCGACGTCATTCTCGACGCCCGCGCCAAACCGCAGGAACTGGCAGAACTCGGCCGTCTGGCTGAGCGTTTCGGTCTGCACGGCGTCTGGGTGTCGAGCCTGCTGGATTCCCGCGATCCCTTTGCCAGTCTGGGGCTGCTCGCGCAGTCCTCGTTCCGGATCCGCCTGGGACCGATCGCCGTGAATCCCTTCGACACGCACCCGGTGAAAATCGCATCCGCGCTGCTGACCCTGAACGAAATGGCCGGTGGTCGTGCACAGATCGTGATCGGCGGAGGCGGCGAGGCCCTGCAGGCTCTCGGGATCCGCCCCGATCGGCGGGTGCGCGCCGTGCGCGAGTGCGTCGAGATCATTCGCGCCGCCGCCAGCGGGCAGCGGGTGACATATGCCGGTGAGCTGTTCCGGGTAAACAACCTGCAACTGCGCTGGCTGGAAGCGGTGGCGCCGCGGATCCTGGTGGGCGCCAGTCAGCCGCAGATGCTGCGCATGGCTGCCGGTTGTGCCGACGGGATCATGATGAGCGACATGCCGCCGGCGCCTGCGAGCGCAGCGATTGGACGGCTGGACGCGGCTCTTGAAGAGCGCGGGCACCGCCGCCCCGACTTTCACACGACCGTCTTCACGGCCTGGCACGTCTACCCGGACAGGCAGCAGGCACTGCGGGAGGGACGGCGCTGGTTGCTGCTCCGTGGAATTTTTCGCCCCTGGTTGCTGGCAGAGTTCCTGGCGGCTGAGGATGTGGCACTGGTCATGGCGAGCCGGGCGGCATTCGCCCAGGCCTTCGCCGCCGGCAGCCACATCGTCGAGGGGGTCCCGGACCGGGTGCTCGACGCGCTGGTGGAGAACTTGACCATATCAGGATCGCCTGATGACCTGGAGCCGGTGCTCGCGCAACTGCGGCATCTCATGGCGGCGGGGCTCGGCGGTGTCGCGCTTCGGCTCTACGCGGATCCGGCCGCGTCGATCCGGCTGATCGGCGAGCGCGTCATCCCGGCGTTGTAGGAGCGCCTTTAGGCGCGATCGATATTGATCGCGCCTAAAGGCGCTCCTACAGGGCTCCCCCGCGCCTCAATCCACCGGGCGCTGCCGCAGGGATTTTCTGGTTCCACGCTGTTTCTTCTCGTCCAGCCGCCGCTGCCGTGAGCCTTTCGTTGGCCTCGTGGCCACCCGCGCTCGCGGGACGTGGCTGGCCTGGCTGATCAACTCGTTCAGGCGGGCCAGCGCGTCGTCCCGGTTCTGCTCCTGGTTCCGGAACCGCTGCGCCTTGATCACCAGGATGCCGTCCCGCGTCAGCCGGCGGTCGTCCAGCGCGAGGAGCCGGGCCTTGATGGGGTCGGGGAGGGACGAGGCCTGCACGTCGAAACGCAGGTGGATGGCGCTCGCCACCTTGTTAACGTTCTGGCCGCCCGCGCCCTGGGCCCGGACGGCGGTCAGGTCGACCTCCTCGGGCAGGACCGTGCTGATGTGCCGCTGATTTGACATCTGTGAAATTGTGCCGGACTGCGAGCCCTCATAGAATGGGGCGCGAGCGGTACGCTCGTCCATGCCCGGTGCCAAAAATGAAGAACCTCCGCCTGCCACTTGCTGCTTTCCTGGCGCCCTTCAGTCTGGGGATTCTGCTGTACGGGGAGGTTGCCCGGGCCACGCTCACGCTCGACCCGGCCTTCGGCACTGGTGGCATTGCCACGACGGACATCGGGTCCGGACGCGATTTCGCGCGGGGCATCGCGGTGCAGAGCGATGGCGCGCTGGTGCTCGCCGGCTTCAGCGAGGAGGAGACGGCAGAGGCGAAACTCATTGCCTATGTGACCCTGACCCGCCTCGATGGCACCACGGGGGCGGTGGACGGGACCTTCGGCACTGACGGCAGCGTCAAGTTCCAGCCCGAGGTGACCGCGCTTAATGAAGGCGTTGGCGACGGCCGGGCCGTGGCCATCCAGCCCGACCAGAAGATCGTCGTCGCCGGTATCTGGAAGGCCCACCCCACCGACAGCAATCAGGTGTTTGTGGCGCGCTTCGATTCCCTCGGGGTGCTTGATCCTGGTTTCGGTACCGCCGGAGTCACGCTGCTCACCCCGGCCGGTGTGACCGACCCGACGGTCAACGCCATTGCACTGCGCAGCGACGGCAGCATCATCCTGGTGGGGAGCGGTACGAAAGCCGGGGACCCTGACGAAGCCAGTGTTGGCACCGTCGTCGGCTTCACGAGCGCGGGCGGCCTCGATCCAGCCTATACCTCTGCCGTCATCGACAACCCGCTGACGACGGGTGAGGGGTTCCGCTTCAATGACGTGGCTATCCTGCCCGGTGACGTCGTCCTCGCCGCAGGCGGCGGCGGTGACCTCACTCTCGCCCGGTTCACCAGCACCGGCACGCCGGACACCGGTTTCGCCGGCGACGGCATTGCCACCTTCAACGTCCTGACCTTCGGCACCGCCGACGGCCCGGACTCGACCTTCGACGTGGCCACGGCCCTGACGGTGCTGAGCGATGGACGAATTCTGCTGGCGGGCCGGTTTGGGGATAACGCCTCGGCGTCCACCAGCCGGGTCCTCGCACGGATCACGTCCGGCGGCGCACTCGATACCACCTTCGGTTCCGGCGGCTTCGCGCCGCTCCCGTTCGGTGACGGCCAGATCCCCTTTGGACTCGGGGTCCGCCCGTCGGGCGACATGGTGTTGGCGGGGCAGGGCTTCAATCCAACCCAGGTCAGTCCCAACGGCATTGCGGTCAGCGTCCTTGCAGGTTCGTTTACCACGCCGCTGACCGATCTCGAAGTGCTGGATGATGGCGACGTCGTGGCGTCCGGACTGTCCACAATCAGCGGCAACAATATTGCATTTGCGGCCGTGCGGCTCGCTGCCACGGATCTCGCCGACGGCCCCGACACCGTGCCGGACCCCTTCAGTTTCACGACAAAGACCGGGCTGCAGCTCGGTGCCAGATCCAGGTCAAACGCGGTGACGATCACGGGTATCGATGTCGCGAGCCCCATCTCGGTGAGCGACGGCGAGTACTCGATTGGGTGTACCAGCACCTTCACAACAACTGCCGCCACAATCTCCAGTGGCCAGACCGTGTGCGTCCAGGCTAATGCCAGTGAGGCCGGTTCGACCGCCAGCCGGGTCCGGCTCGACATCGGTGGGGTGCTGGGCCTGTTCACCCTTGTGACCGGAGACGCGACACCCAATCAATTCACGTTTGTGGACCAGACCGGTGTTGCCACCAGTGCGGAGATCACTTCGGCGCCCATCACGCTGACGGGCCTGACCATTCAGACCGACGTAGCGGTGAGCGGCGGCATCTATTCGGTCGGTTGCACCGGGACATTCACGGCCCAGATCACCAGGGCTGCTCCTGGTGCGCAGATCTGCGTACGTCACACATCTTCGGCTTCCCCGGGCGGGGTGGTAAACACCACGCTGACGGTCGGCGCGGGCACCGAGATCCAGGACACCTTCACCAGCACGACGGCCGGGGACATCACGCCGGACGCCTTCAGCTTTCCAGCCCAGACCGGCGTGGCCAAGAACACCGTCGTTAAGTCTGCCAGTGTCACGCTGACGGGATTCACCTCGAATGCGCCGATCACGGTGACGAGTGGCGAGTATTCCATCGGCTGTACGGCCACGTTCAGGTCCACAGAGAGCACGGTAGCGCCGAACGCGACGGTCTGCGTGCGACAGACGTCATCGGCGGCGGGCGGGACAGCGACCAGCACGACATTGACGGTGGGCGCTGGCCCCGGACTGCCAGGGGTCAGCGGCACCTTCACGAGTACGACTGCGGGAGTTCCCGATACAACTCCGGCCCCCTTCGACTTCCCGGATCAGACCACCGTCCCGCTGGCGACCGTGATCACCTCTGGCGCGATTGCGATCGGTGGCTTTGATACTGCTGCTCCCGTGAGCATCACGGGCGGCACGTACTCGGTGGGCTGCGGCACCCAGTTCACGGCTGGCCCCGGCACGCTGGCCCCCAACGCCCTGGTGTGCGTGCGCCAGACGTCCGCCTCCACCGGGGGAACGGCTACCAATACGATCCTCACCGTGGGTGGAGTCAGCGGCACATTTACCAGTACGACGCTGCCAGGTGACGCTGTCCCGGTTGACTTCAGCTTCATTCCCCAGACGGGCGTGGATTTGTTTGCCACGGTCACGTCAGCGCCTGTGACGATCACGGGCATCAATATCGCGAGTCCGATCTCGGTGACTGGCGGCGAGTACTCGATCGGGTGCACCAGCACGTTCACCTCAACCTCCGCCAACATTTCCAATGGGCAAACCGTCTGCCTGCGGCAGACGTCATCCTTTGACAGCAACACCAGCGTCAACACGGTCCTGACGATCAGCACGGCCAGTGCCACCTTCACGAGTACGACCAAGTCTGGTGACCAGACGCCGGCCGGTTTCAGTTTCACGAGTCAGGCCAGTGTTGCACTCGATACGGAGGTGACGTCCAACACCATCACCATCACCGGCGTGAACTCCCCGGTGGCCGTCCGTGTCAGCGGACCTGTGGATGCCTTCAATCAGCCTCTCTTCGGCTTCTCGGTGGGCTGCACGGGCACCTTCGATGGCAGGAGTGGGGACGTGGCGGACCCGGGAGACACACTGTGTGTCGGTGTGCTCTCTGCGGCCACCGATTCCACCGCGGTTGTGCTGACAGTAACGATCGGCGGCAGTGCTCCCAGCAGCCAGAAAAGTGCCACCTTTACCGTGACCACGGGGGAAACGGTGCCGGATGCATTCACGTTCACCGATCAGGTTGGCGTGCTGTTGAATGACACCGTGTATGCGGACCCGATCACGATTACGGGCATCACCGCGCCCAGCAAGGTTCAGATCAGCCAGAACAGTCAGTACCAGATCAACTGCACCGGGACGTTCACGAGGAATCCCGGTGTCGTCAAGAACAATGAAACGATCTGCGTGCGACAGTTTGCGGCGGGTAGCCTCTCTACGCTCACCAACACGGTATTGACTGTCGGTGGCGTCAGCGACACCTTCACGAGCACCACGATCGTGGACAAGCCCCTGCCGGGCGGTAGCTCGATGGATGTCTGGTCGCTGCTACTGCTGGGGCCGCTGTTGGTTTATCGGCGCCGCAGATCGCTGGTAGGAGCGCCTTCAGGCGCGACCGGGATTAGTCGCGCCTGAAGGCGCTCCTACTCTGGGTTTACGCCGTGGCACTTCTTGTATTTCTTGCCGCTGCCGCAGAAGCAGGGGTCGTTGCGACCCGGCTTCGGGGCTTCGCGCCGGTAGGTTGCCACGACCGGATCGTGCCGATGGTCATGATGGCAGTCCGGACCGTGCACGTGCCCTCCGATCGCTTTAGAGGCGATCGGTTCAGAGGCGAGTGATTCAGGGGCGAGCTGATCAGGTCTGCGCGGCATTCGCCTGTGCTCCCAGCAGGGCCTGAATCGCCGCCACGAAGTGGTCCTGGTCCCGGTCGCTGATCGGCCTGCTGCCCAGTTCGTTCCAGTCCACGCCGGTGGTGGCCTGTTCCAGCACCAGCCGGCCGTCCTTCCCGTTCCACACGAGGCGCTGGCGCTGGCCGTCGCGCTCGAAGCGCAGGAGCCAGCTGCCATAGGCGCCCGCGGCCGCCACGTAATCCTCCACGTCGCAGCCGCAGCCGGCACATGCGGTGGTCACGGCCTCAGCAAAGGCCTCACTGGTGGCCGGGTGTTCCACCGGGGCCATGGCCGCGGGGCGGCGCCCGATCCACATCACTTCATGTTCTGCCACGGTCAGGTTCCTCAGGGGTGCTCGATCAGAAAGGGCACATGTTAACCTCTTTGCCTGAGCACTTTGCCCGGCCGAAGCCGCGGACAGAGACCGTATCCGGAGGCCCCATGCACGACGGCGTGACGAGCTACGAACTGCTGCAGTTCCTGCATGTGTTTCTGTTCGTGTTCTGGCTGGGCCCCGACGTGGCGGTCTATGCCTGGAGCCGCAAGGTGGTGGAGACTGGCGCTTCCGCGGAACAGCGGTTGGTGGCGGGCCAGATGATGGCGCTCGTGGACGTCATTCCGCGGGCAGCGATCAGCCTGATGCTGACTGTGGGCGGCCTGTTGTCCGAATACGTGGGCCTGGAGCACCCCTGGTGGCAGATGGCGGGCATCGTGCTGCTCGGACCCGTCTGGCTGACGCTCGTACTGATCGCTGTCTTCCGGGACGGGACAGCTTTTGGCGCCAGCGCGCAGCGGTTCGAGTCCTGGCTGCGCTGGTTGCTGATCGTCGCGGTGCCTTTGTCGGTGGCGTATTCGACCGTCACCGGGCGTCTGGCGCTGGCGCCCTACGTCGGCGCGAAACTGCTGCTGTTTGCGTTAGTGCTGTTCTTTGGGTATCTGCTGAGCGCCCGTCTGGCGCCGCTCCGACTGGCCCTGGCGGAACTCGGCACCGCAGATCTCGCCACGCATGGGCCGTCAACCGCACGGGACGAGGCCATGCGAGTCAGCCTCGCCCGCAGCCGGCCCTATTCAGTGGCCATCTGGCTGGCGTTGCTGACGGCGGCGCTGATGGGCGTGCTGAAGCCCGGAGTGCCGCAGGGCCATCCGGACGGGGACCCTGCCCTGGTTTCTTCAGTTGTTGAGAACAACTAACAAACACAGGTCCGGTACCTTTAGCAACTGCAAAAAAAAGGCCCCGGACTAGCCGGGGCCTCATCATCCGATGGATCGGTTTCTCGATTAGTGAGGAACCGATCTTAGGACGCCCGCAGATTCGCTGCTGCGGGCTTGCCACGCTCGTTGGTGACTTCGAAGGTCACGCTCTGGCCCTCATTGAGGGTCGCGAGCCCTGCCGCCTGAACGGCAGTCACGTGCACGAAAACGTCCTTCGAGCCGTCGGACGGCTGGATGAACCCAAAGCCCTTCTGGGCGTTAAACCACTTGACAGTACCTGTAGCCATTTCAGTAAATCTTCCTTAAGCAAAAAAAAGAAATAAACAACACCGGGTAAGCGCCACCCTGCGAAATGAGCAGGGGATTGCCGGCCCGTACAACTATGGAATGTCTGGGAAGCATTAGTCGTGGAATATCCCGAACGGGAATCTTCTAAAGTCCAAGGCTGGCCAAAAACGCCAATTGCGGGATTGACGGTATGCCATAACCGCCCGAAGGTCAACCGACGGGATCACCCTGGCGGCCCCGCGTGCGGGATCAACCGCCGGGAGCCGGCCCGGGGGCTTACTGCCCAGCAGCTTCAGGTCTTTCAATACCTTACGGGCCACCGGGACGGCCCGGGTGAGATTTTTTCCCGGTTCGCCCTGGTCGGCGAAGGCGGCGGCGGTGGCTGCTGGCATGGTGTTGACGGTGTGCGCGCCGATCAGCGGTTCCACGTAGCCCACGTCGCTGTAGGCCGGGTTCTTGTTGCCGGTGCTGGCCCAGAGCAGACGCTGGGGTCTCGCCCCCGCTGCCTCCAGAGCGTTCCACCGCTCGTTCCCTGCCATCCGGCGGAATGGGGCATAGGCAAGCTTGGCGTTGGCCACCGCCCCGGTGCCCTGCAGGGTCTTCGGCTGCGGATTCTGTGCTGACGTGCCGCCGGTCCAGCGCCTTCAGCCACGCTTCGGCAAAGGCCTGGTAGACCTCGATGCTGAAGAGCAGGTCACGGGAGAGGTCATCCATCCAGTAGCTTTGGCTCTAGTCGGCCAGTTTGCGCAGGCGGTTCATCGTGCCGCTCCAATCCTGGTGGGAGTCGGAGCATGGTGCGTGGCGGGGCAATGGCCGTTCGAGTATCTTCCCTTGACAAATGCTCAACAACGCTCGTCTCGAAGCCCTCGAAATCAAGTGCGCTCACCTGGAGCGGGCTGTCCAGGAGCTGAGCGATGTGGTTTATCGCCAGCAGCAACAGCTCGACCGGGCGCTGCTCCGGAATCAGGACCTGGCCGGCCAGATCGCGGCGCTGGAAACGTCGGCAGAAGCAGCCGGCGGCCCGCGCACTGAGATCCCGCCCCACTACTAGGGGGCGCGCCCGGCCTTCGGTTTTCGCCATGACGCTCAGTCCTCAGTTGCGCGTGATACCAGTCTGGACCCGCATCCTGGCCGGGGTCGTCGTTGCGGCAGCGGGCCTTGCCATCGTCCTTCTGATCCGCGGCGTGCCCGGCCAGGTCATCGACGGCGCGGCCTTCATCCGGTTGGCCGCGCAGGCCATCCTTTATCTCTGCGTCATGGTGCTGTTCGGCTATGTCGCCGGCAGCGGTCTTCCGCCATCGCACTGGTGGCGCGATGCCGGCCAGCCGGTATGGCCGGCGGGAACGGAACTCCAGCTGACTCCCGCACTGCATCGCTTTGTGGCGCGACTCCAGAAGCGTCATCCTGAAATTCGCGAGTGTTGGCTCCTCGACCCTGCGGGGCAGGGTGAGTGGCGGTTACTCGCAATAGCTGACGATGCTGTACTCGATGCGGTGCGCGGCGACTGGGACATCCGGCGCAGGGACGTTCGCCTGTACCTTCTGGAGGAATACTCCCGGACAGTGGTGCTGGCCTGGGGACGGTCCAGACCAGTGCCATTCTCGACCTGGGACTGGGAGCCCCAGGGAGAGGCCCTGGTGGAGTTCCGTTGCCCGGACACCGGGGAGAACCGGCTGGCCCAGCGCCTCTGGTCACGTCTGACCCGCACGAGACAGGACGCGGTCGGGAGCTAAAGCGCCGGTTCCGAAGCAGCGTCGGTATACTGCCGGCCCCCCATTCACCCGACCCGCACCCGTGTTGTTCAAGAACCTGATTCTTTATCGCCTGCCGCCCGGTTTTTCCCTGACTGCCGCCAACCTCGAAGAGGCGCTTGAGCGGCGCCCGCTGCAGGCGTGTGGCAGCTTCGACCTGCAGACGCGGGGCTTTGTCGCCTGTGGCTACGAGCAGCGCACGCTGTACACCCAGGGACCAGCCCAGGGCCAGCAGCACCTGCTGTGCCTCGGCGTGGAACAGAAGCTGCTGCCGGCGTCCATCGTCAATCAGGTGGCGAAGGAGCGGGCGGTGGAACTCGAACAACAGCAGGGCCACCCCGTCGGGCGGCGCCAGATGCGGGAGCTGAAGGCCCGGGTGGGCGATGAACTGCGGGCCCGGGCGCTGACCCGGCGCCGGACTACGTTCGCCTGGCTCGACCTGCCCGGCGGCTGGCTGGCGGTGAACACGGCGAGCGCCAGCCGCGCCGAGGAACTGATCGAGACCCTGCGCGACGCCCTCGGGACGCTGCCGGTGCAGCCCTTCAACACCCAGCACTCGCCCTCCGGGTGCATGGCGGCCTGGCTGACCCACGGCAACGCACCCGGCCGCTTCATGCTCGACCAGGACCTGGAACTGCAGGCGATCGACGGCAGCGGCGCCACGATCCGCTATGTCCGCCACCCGCTGGAGACCAACGAGATTCGCGGTCATCTGACCTCGGGCAAGACGCCCACGCGCCTCGGTCTCACCTGGAACGGCCGGATTTCATTTCTCCTTCACCAGAATGCCCACGTGAAGCGCGTGCAGTTCCTCGACGTGTACAAGGACGACAACGGCAAGGGCGAGAACCCCCACGAGCAGTTCGACATCGACTTCGCGCTGATGACGGGCGAACTCAGGCAGCTGCTGGCTGAACTGACCAGCGTGCTGGGTGGCGAGCAGGCCGTGGAGGAGAAGGAGAAGAAGGCGGCTTAGCGACGTCGCCTGGCCATGCTCAGGCTCAGCCGGAGTTTCTACGCTCGCGACACAACGACGGTCGCTCAGGAGCTGCTCGGCAAGCACTTGGTCCATGTCGTTCGCGGGACCGAACGGGTGGGGCGGATCGTTGAAGTCGAGGCCTACCTGGGCCCCCACGACCGGGCTGCCCATTCGTCCAAAGGCCTGACACCGCGGACGTCAGTCATGTTCGGCCCACCCGGCCACGCCTACGTGTACCTGATCTACGGCATGCACCACTGCCTGAACGTCGTGACGGAGCCGGAAGGTCACGGGTCGGCGGTGCTGATTCGCGCGCTGGAGCCGGTCCGCAACATCACTGGAAGGACCAGCGGGCCGGGTCTACTGTGCAAGGCCTTGGGTGTCGACCGGCGCCTGAATGGCGCCGACCTGCTTGGCGATCGGCTCTACATCGCCGACGCTGGTGCCGACGCCTTCCGCATTAACAAGCGCCCCCGCGTCGGTGTGGACTACGCGGGCGCCTGGGCACGGCGTTTATTGCGGTTCTATATTCCCGGCAATGCTCATGTGTCGAAACTCTAGCCGGGCTAGCCTACCCAGTCGTCAAGATCAGCCTGCGCCCCGTTCCCGAAGCCAAATGCGCCTGTAAGTCGCCCGCAAGGCAATTCCCCCGTTAATGCCCACCCGAGATCAAACCCGCAGCGTAGTTGTTGTCCTCGTTGCGCTCGGGGACGACGTCGGTGGAGTCCACGAACCTGTGCAGAGGTTCCCTAGTACAGCGCTGCGCCGAACCGGTCACCCGTCTCGACGCTGTCCGGCACATTGGCGATGTTCTGGTGCCAGGTCTGACGGCCAGTGCTGCTGAGGCCGGTTGCCGAGCCGTAAATTACCGACACAGCGCCAGCATTGGCCTTGTTCACTTTGCGGCCAGCAACTATCACACCAACGCCTTCATCCGGAACGCCGACCGCGAGATCGGCCTGTGTGCCCTTGCCGAAGTTCCACGCCGACAGCGATGCGCCGAAATGATCGCCCGCCTCGGCCGGCCCGAACGCATCGGTCAAAAACTGTGTGCCAGGCGCATTGAACGGGCGAAGCCCGGTGCCGGTGAGGCCATAAATGATGGTGACCGAACCCGACCCCGTGGCGCCGTTCACCACGTCGCCCGGCTGCCCGATGGCCAGGTCCTTCGCGCCGTCGCCATTGAAGTCTCCGGCGGCCAGCGCAGCGCCGAATGATTCACCGACGGCCAGCACGAGCTGGTCTATGCCGGGGGTGATCTGCTTGACGTTGAGCTGGAAGGTTCGCGCGGCCGTAAACACCTGCAGTGCGCCATCATCGCTGGGAATCCCGTTGATCAGGAACTCATCCTCACCCGGGCTGCCCACCGCGAGGTCATCGCCGCTGCCATCGAAATTGCCGGCGGCGAGCGCCATGCCGAAGAAATCCAGCGATTCCGGCGTCCCGCCCGCTGTTGCCTGCGTGAGAGTCACTACGCCGGTGGTCGTCAGACCCGTGGCGCCGCCGAACATGACAAACGCCTGACCGGCGTCGGGAGCCGTCCCGGATTGCAGGGGCAAGTCCGCAAACGGCACACCGACTGCCAGGTCCGACGAGCCGTCGCTGTTGAAATCGCCGGAGCTCAGTGCCAGATCGACGGTTTGGTTTGGAGTCTGGCCAGCGCGATCGGCATTGTCGAAGCTAAACACCTTCGCCGTGGTGTTGCCGGTCTGGAGCCCGAACTGCGTCGAGCCCAGCAGCATGATGACGTCCGGTCGCACCCCGACCAGGTGGGGCTCCTGGGCTTCGATGGCAAGGTCACCGATGGGGCGACCGCTGACTGTGTCCCCGTTGAAATTGCCCCAGACCAGGCCACTGCGGATGGTGAGCGGCCTGCCCGACTCATCGAAGAACTGCGAACCGCGAATCACCTGGTTGTTGGTGTCCAGAAGCCCGCCGGCTGAGCCTTTGATGACCTGCACCACATTGTCGCCCGGCACGGCAACCGCGAGATCGGAGAACCCGTCGCCATTGAAATCGCCGGCTGCCAGCGCGTCACCGAACTTGTCGTTCGCGTCGGCCGTTTCCAGGATGGCGCTGACGTCCTGGTGCCAGAGCTGGATGGTGGGAATCCCGGTGCCCGATGTCACGAGACCGTTGGCCGACCCATAAATGACGGTGACCGTGCCGGCATCCACCACACTGCCGAGGTCCTCTGTCGGGGACCCCACGGCCAGGTCGCCGAACCCATCGCCATTGAAGTCGCCCTTGGCGACGCCGCCGCTGTTGCCGAGCCGCGGGCAGAGGACATCGGGGGCCGCAGCCTGCTCGGCGGCGCGGTGCAGCTGCGCACAGACGTCGGCCCGCTCATTACTCCCCTGCCCCGGCCCAGCATCATCGTCCCCCTCCTGGGTGAGCACCGGCCCGGCTGCGGCACACAGCAAAGTCAGCAACATGATCTGGGGTCGTGTAGTTTTCATGGCGAACTCTCCAAAGTCAGGGCGGACAGGCGATGGACAGCAGGGCTCCAACGACTGGCGCTATGGCGCCCCGGAAATCAGGCCCGCAGCGTAATTGTTATCCTCGTTGCGCTCGGGGACGACGTCGGTGGAGTCCACGAAGGCAATCACGTAATGCCCGAGCAAGTCCGTCGCTCCAGGCAGCCGGTGCACGAAGGGCAGCCGCTGCGACTCCCCGGCATCGATCACCCGGACTTTCTGTATCGCGAGGAACGTGTCGCCCTCGTCCAGCACCGCGTCGTCCGAGAGGAAAAAGGACACCTGCGCCGGCACCGGCGTGGACTCCTGGCCCGGGTTGAATACCGACAGAGCGCCGGTCAGCACGCACTGCAGGGCAGGACCCGCAGCAGCCCGCACACAGTGCTGTTCCAGGCGCAGCCACTCACCGCCCAGCCCGCTCGCGCAGGTACTGATGGTCTCGCAGCTCACAAAGGTATCGGTGTCGCAGCGAGGCGGGTTCCCCTTGCTGCCCGGGACGCAAATGTCGGCGCCATCGCCGCCATTCATGTTGTCCACCCCAACCTCGCCGAACAGCGTGTCACTGCCCGTGTCGCCGAGCAGCTGATCATCGCCACTGCCACCGCAGAGGCTGTCGTTGCCGCTGCCCCCACTAATCGTGTCGTTGCCATCCATGCCGTGGATTACATCGGCGCTGGCGGTCCCTATAATGGCGTTTGCCCCACTGGTGCCGACCCGGGTTGCGTTCAGATTGTTGCAGGTGATGGCGTGGAGGCGGGCCACCGCGCCGTCCCGGGCCACGAGGGCGCCACTAGAATTGAAGATGCTGAAGGTGCCCGCCGCGACGATCCGCCCGTCCGCGGCCTGCAGCAGCATTGCTGTGGCAATCGCCTCACCGGCCCCGAAGCTCGTCTGTTGCATGGCATCGCCGCTGAAGGACAGATCGGCCGACCCCGTCGCGTTGAGCCGCGTCAGCCCGAACTCGGTGCGATGGGCCTGATTTGTACTTTTTACCAGGCCCGCCACCAGGATGCGCCCGTCCGCCTGCACGGCTATGGCCCTGGGAATTCCGGAATCGAGGCCGCTGAAAGCAATGTTCCGCGTCCCGCTGCCATTGAAAGTGGTGTCGAGAGTGCTGCCCGCGCTGAAGCGGACCACTACGGGACTAACGACGGGCTGGGTACCCGTGCAGAAGCTCGTGACTAAACCCGCCACCACGATCTTGCCGTCGGGCTGCAGTGCAACCGCCGCTGCGCTGTCGCTGCAGCCAAAACGGTCAAAGCGGGCACCGCTCAGGAAGGCTCCAGTGCTGGCCGAAAAACGGGCGAGTGCGAAGTCGGTGCCCGTTACGCCGATGTCCCCGGCGATGCCGACCACGACGATGATCCCGTCAGCCGCGACCGCCATGCCGGTTGCCAGATCAGCAGAGCCGGGGCCGAAGCCAACTGTGTTCAGCCCATCGCCGGAGAAGGCAGTGTCCAGGACACCTGCCGGCGTGAAGCGGGCCACGATGAACTCCTGGTCGGTGCCAACGGTGGTCGTGCCTGCCACGATGATCCGGCCGCTGCCGTCGATGCCAACCGATACGCCGCCGTTTCCGCTGCTGGGAAATGCCACGGCTTTACCGTTACCGCTCGGTCCAAAACCGGTATCGAGGGAGCCATTGCTGTTGAACCGCGCGACGATTGCGCGGCCGGCGCTCAATCCCGCCACGACGATCCTTCCGTCGGTCTGAATGGCCACGCCCGTTGCGACGTCATTGGTGGCGCCCACGTCGAACGACCGGCGGCCGTCGCCATCGAAACTGCTATCCAGCCCGCCGGCAGTCGTGTAGCGCGCCAGGATCCAGTCATCGTTGGCGGTGTCAGTGACGCCCGCAACGACGATCCTGCCGTCCGCCTGCTGTGCGATGGCCACGTAGGAGTCCAGGCCGCCGAAGTTGGTGATCACCAACCCGTCACTGGAAAAGCTGGTGTCGAGGTCGCCGGACAAGGCGCCTGCTGTGGAGTTGACCAGGACCAGGAGGAAGAGTGCGAGTGTCTTGCGTTGCATTGGACAGACCCCCATCTTGTCGTTGTTCGAGGAGTTCGCGCGTCCTTGCATCAACACGATATCAGGTCAGACTCTACACCTCAACGCGGGACAAGATAAGCATTGGCCGACGCACGTCCGGCTTATGTTAATAGTGCTGACGCTGGACCGGCCCGGGGCGATCGATGGATCTCCGCGGGTCATCGACCTGGCGGGCCTGTCCAGGAGCCGCAAAGAAGAGCCCGGTGAGCTGAACGTGGAGTGCGCGTTGGCCTCAACAAGGCAACAGCCATGAGCAAACATCGATGAACCAGTGGCCGCAGTTCCTTGGCGCGTTCCTCTTGCTCGCCGCCTACGCCCTGGCACAGTCGGGGCGGCTCAACGTGAGTAGCCTCGCCTACAACGTCGCCAATGTTATTGGCTCACTGTTGCTGGCCATCGACGCCTGGCGCGCCCAGCAATGGGGGTTTGTGCTGCTCGAAGGCGCGTGGTTCCTGTTCACGATGCCGTCACTGCTGCGCGCGTGGCGTGCGCGCCGCGCAGTCGATCCTTCCTGATGCGGGCGGGGTATCACCCCGCAAGTTTCAACGCAGCGAACAGCATCGACCTTTCTGGCGTCGCTCGGTGAGCGCGCGGTCCGTTGGCATCGGCGTTCCGGCGGCCTGTCGGGCCGCTACCGCCGCCGCACCAGCCACCACACAACGATGCCCAGCGCCCCCACGGCCACCACCGTCCCGTAGGCCAGGAACATGCCGGTGGAAAAGCCCAGCGCGATGCCCCGGGTGATGTTCAGACCGGCGTGCCACCCCACCGCCACAACAATACTGCGGGTTCGCTCCCAAAGGTACGTGAGCCAGATCGATGTCGAGAGAATGCCGACCCCAAAGCCAATGAACTGCGGCAGACCGAACTCGGGTCTGCTGAGAAAAAACGGCAGGTGCCACAGCCACCACACGGGGAACAACAGCAATGTCGCGGGCAGGGCCTGCCAACGTTGGAGCATTTTCGGCAGCACGTAGCCCCGCCACCCGGGTTCCTCGCCGAGGGACTGCAGGACCGCCGCAACCAGCACGAGGTCCACGACCGCGCCAGGGGTGCCGAGACGGCCCGTGCCGAGGGCCTGCAGGGATGGGGGCGACCCGGTCTGCACGGTCACCAGCACGGCGGCCAGCACCAGGAACGCCACCGGCAAGAGCACCGTCAACGCGAGTGCTCCACTGCCCACGCGCCAGTCGGTCAGGCGCCGCCAGAAAGCCCCGGTGCCTGCGGTCCCCTCGGTGCGGCGGATCACCAGATACGCCGCTACCAGGGGACCAAAGGCGCCGACCGCCTCCCAGGCATCCGGCAGCTCAAGGTCCACCACACCCCATTTCTGGAGCAGCAACGGCAGGACCGTGACCCAGGTCCACAGGTAAGCGAGGCTGATCCAGGCCAGTAGCGGACGCTTTTGCATTGGGCGAGGCTAACCGGCGTGGGGAACGGCGTCACGCCCGGACGGTGGCCAGTTCAAAATTCGGTCAAATGGACTTCGATCTGCTGGTTATCGGCAGCGGCCCCGGTAGTGTGCCCGCCGTCACACAACCGCTGGTGATCGCCGGACTGCGTACAGAGTGAGGACTGGTTCGTTTCTTTTCACACAGGGATGTTGATCATGGGCGCACTTCACGGAGACCACACCCTCCGTCACTAAAATCAGGGACAGAAAAACAACAAGGAGCGGCTCGTGGATAACGGCCAGCGCCATGTGCCAGGGATGACCGCCTCAGGTTCCGGATATCGCCTCAAGCTGGTTGCGGCATCGATCGTTGCCGTATCCGCGGCGGCCTATATCGCCTGGGAGCCCGCCAGCCTTTGGCTCGGCGATCTTCGTATCCCCGGCATGGCGAGCACCGATGGCCAGCAACTTCCCGACTCCTCAGCAAATGGTGGCAGCACGTCTCCGGGGAGCACCCTCCCAGGTCACGCGAAAACCGATCCCCACGGCGGACGAGTCACTAACCCTCGCGCCCTGGCTGACGATGCATCCGCTTCCCGGGACCTTCGCCCCGGCTACACGATGGCGGAGCTGTGCTCGGCAGGCCTCGACGCCAGGGGGTACCGCTGCCAGACAGGAAGCTACGACGGGACATTCAGTCCATCTGCATCGGGTGTGGCGGCCGGTTCCGCCTCCGGATATGCCATCTCCGGCCGCGTATTGACCGCTGAGGGTGCCGGACTCAGCGGGGTCACGATCGTCGCGGCTCCCGAGCGCCTCACCGGAAAGTCAGCTCCCGAAGCCGGGACGCTGCGCTTCTGGACCGTCACCGATTCGCTCGGAGCGTACTCCCTGAATGGAATTCCGGATGGCGAATACACCATCCGCAGCCGGGCCCTTGGCCAGTACCCGTCGGCACGAATCTCTGCGCGGGTGGGCGTTGATTACGCCGACCTGGTGGTCTCTCCGCAACGGGCGGCGATGGCGGAGGGGCGCGTGGTCGACCCGGCTGGTGCACCGCTGGAAGGCGTGACGGTGCTTCCCGCTTTGCCAGGCCAGCCCAGCGTGCTGACCGGTGCCGATGGGCGTTTCTGGCTCCCGGTCAACGTGAAGCCAACGATCAGCTCCGTTGCGCTGCGCTTCCAGCGACCGGGCTATCACGAGGAGACCGGCAAATTCGATCTCCCGCGGGATGACGCAGCGGAGGTCGCTGCGCTGAACGTCGTCATGCGTCCCGTCGATGCCTGGACCTCGGTCAAGGGCGAGGTCTTAAGCGACTCCGGCGAACCACTGGCAGGCCGCGCGGTCGAGCTCCGGGCCCAGGCGGCGCCGCGCAGCTACAAGGCGACCACGGATAGCAAGGGCCAGTATGCATTTCCTGCCGTCGAGTCCGGGGCTGACTATCGGCTGATCGTGTTTGGTGGAGCCGAACACAAGGACTATCAACAGCCATTGCACGTCACCACCGACATGGACGAGCAGGACGTCGTCGTCGAAACCTACGAATTCGGCCAGGTGACCGGCCAGCTCGTTAACCTGAGCGGCGAGCCGGTGCCGGATTTTGCACTGGTCCTCCGCAATACCGGCTCGCGCAAGCCGAACGCGCTGGTCAGTACCGACGAAGACGGCAACTTCGACATCCCCGCGGCACCGGCCGGTGAGCTTGTGCTGGCAAGCCAGTCCACGCCCTCGTTCCTGGTGGAGGGCCTCCATCTGACGTCCGGCGACAAGCTGCATCTGCCGCTCGTCCTGGACTGGGGCCAGGATGAAATCCGCGGTCTCGTGGTCGATGCGCTCGGCAAGCCGGTACCGGCGTCCCGGATCGTGCTCCAGTGGTCTCACCAGTCCGACGGCATCACCACGAAGACCACGCGCCGGACTGCCGCAGATGCCCAGGGTCATTTTGCCTTCAGCCAGCTCGGGCCCGGGGCCCATTCACTGCAAGTACTAGCCGCAGGATTTCCCGCGGTCGTCGTCAATCACGATGTGAGCCGCCAGGGCCAGGACCTGACGGTGAGGCTGAACTAGAGAACTGACTGTTACACAACAACACCTGGCTCAGCTCGCGACGAACAGCAAGCACGGCCGGCCGCCTCCAGAGGCGGAAACGAATAACAAGAGGACGTACTGAAATGGACATTCTGAACCCCCGACTGGTATCAATCCGGCTTCTGGCCGTGATTGTCCTGGGAATCGCGGCCACCCTGCTGTTGGCACCGGGAGCCGTTCTGGCCCAGGTGCCCTACAGCATCGACGGAACCGTCCCCGACGCTAACTGTTGCGTCGAATTCCAGGATCCGGTCGGCAGCATCGCCGAGCTCGGGCCAATCAATTCGTCCGCAACGAAGCTCGGGGTGATCAACTCCGCGACCCAGCCGATGCTCGGGTTCACCAATCCGAGCAGCGCCACCGACATCGCGACGATCTGGCTGGACACGCGCAAGGATTCAAGCGGCGACATCTGGCTGTATTTCGGCTGGCAGAGGGAGGGGACGACGGGTAGCAGCGTCATGTCCTATGAATTCCAGTCGGCGCCGGCCGATCCGGCCTGCAACTACTCAGGCATAGATCAGGTCCAGCCGCAAACAGCCGCAGAAACGGCCTTGATCAATTCCTGCAATCCCTGGGCCAACCGGCAGGCCGGCGATTTCATGATCGTCTGGGACTTCGGCGGCGGTTCGACCCAGATCTACCTGCGCAATTTCAACGGGACGAGCTTCGATCCGGGCGTGAACCTGTCCGCATCCGGGTACTCGGTGGCCTCCCTGAGCGCCGACCGCTCGCGGGGCGAAGGCGCGATCAACCTGACCGATGCCATCTTCGACCGGCTCCAGAAGTGCCTGGTGTTCGACAACGTCATTCCGGGAACGATCACCGGTAACTCCGATTCGGCTGACTACAAGGACACCGTGCTGGCCGACGTCAGCTCCGCCCTGAGCATCTCCAACTGCGGCGTCGTCAATGTCCGCAAGGTCACGCAACCCGCCGGCGAGACCGGCAGCTTCGCCTACACGCTGCAGCGGCTCGGCGGGGAGGCCATCGACTACAGCGCGCGCACCTCCGCAGCCGGCACTCTGATCGACGACGGCGACTCGGCAAGGCTGCTGGTCCTGCCGGGCACCAACTACCAGCTCACGGAAGAGCTGGCCGGCGAACCGACCTACGAGCTGCAGTCAATCCGGTGCAGCAAGCCCGCGCCGGGTACCGACGGCACAGCGGGATTCTCGGTTGCCGCGTCGGAGGCCACCGACTGCGTCATCACCAATGAGCGGCTCACCGGCACGATCACCGTGATCAAGGAGGTCGTGAACAGCTTCGGCGGCACGGCACGGCCGGCCGACTTCTGCCTGGCTCTGAACGACGACGAGAACACACCGGCGTTCGCCGGCGACGACGCGGGGACCCAGTTCACCTTCGTGGTCGGCAACCAGTACAGCGTGTCCGAAGTCGCCTGTGGCAGTCCCGACACCTCGCCGCCGGGCTACGTGGCAACCCTGTCGGGCGACTGCTCGGGCGTGATCACGGCCCGCACCGACAAGGTCTGCACGATCACGAATACGCAACAGGAGCAGGCGACGGCGGCCTTCAAGCTGTTCAAGAACGTGGTCAATAACAACGGTGGCCTGGCGCCGTCGTCCGCCTGGACCCTGCATGCGGTCCTGAAGGCCGGTTCCCCGGGCACCTGTACCGCCAACGGCGTTACGGGCGTGGACGGTGGCGACGGTGTCAGCGGATCGCTGAGCGTCTCCGACAACATCGCATCCTGCGTCTACCAGCTCTCCGAGACCGGCGGCCCGGCATCGGGCTATGCGCCGGCCGGCTGGCGGTGCGAAGGCGACGCCGCGCTGAACGGCAACGAAGTCACGATCGGCTCCGGTGGCGGCCGCTGCACCATCACCAACGATGACCAGCCGCCCACCCTCGTCCTGGTCAAGCAGGTCACCAACGACAATGGCGGCACCGCCCAGGCCAGTGCCTGGACCCTGAGCGCCGCGGGCCCCACGCCCATTTCCGGTCCTGGTGGCGTCGGCAGTGGTGGCGGTTTCTCCGCCGGCACCTACGTCCTGTCCGAGTTCGGGCCGGCCAACTACGCGGCATCCGCGTGGGCCTGCACCGGTGGCAGCCAGAGCGGCAACGCGATCACCCTAGGCCTCGGCGAGTCGGCCACCTGCACCATCAGGAACGATGACATCCAGCCGGTGCTGACGGTGGTCAAGACCGTCGTCAACGACAATGGCGGCGTT
The DNA here is from genome assembly GCA_964391025.1 of uncultured Chromatiaceae bacterium. Classification (GTDB taxonomy): domain Bacteria; phylum Pseudomonadota; class Gammaproteobacteria; order Steroidobacterales; genus SHZI01. The sequence goes on along the minus strand of CAYMKJ010000115.1, from coordinate 291 downwards.
CTGAACGTCGGCGACTTCCCGCTGTTCATCAATGGCGTGCAAGTCGTCTCCGGCGCCGCGAACGCGCGTAACGCGGGCACTTATACCGTGGCGGAAACCAGCCGGCCCGGCTACCAGGCCGGCGCCTGGGGTGGCGACTGTGCCGCCGACGGCAGCATCCAGCTGGCGATTGGTGACCGTAAGACCTGCACCATCACCAACGACGACCTCCCGCCCAAGCTGAAGATCGTGAAGTCGGCCGTTTCGCCCTTCGCGATGCCCGGTTCCCAGATGGCCTACAGCATCACCGTC
>CAYMKJ010000114.1:0-5964 GCA_964391025.1 uncultured Chromatiaceae bacterium | reverse complement strand
CATGAATGAGCTCGTGGCGAACGCGCCGGTCGTCTATCACCTGCGGCCCCTGCATACCGGCGCACATCTCTACGAAGTGACCTGCCGGATCGAGCAGCCGGCCCCGGATGGCCAGCTGCTGTCGCTCCCCGCCTGGATTCCGGGCAGCTACCTCGTGCGTGACTACGCCCGGCATGTGGTGCAGTTTCAGGCGGAGAGCGGTGGCGAACCGGTCGCCGCACGGAAACTGAACAAGCAAACCTGGCGCGTCGCCCCGGTTCCGGGCGAGCTTCTGGTGCGGATCACGGTTTATGCCGCGGACCCCTCGGTGCGCGGCGCCTGGCTGGATAGCCAGCACGGCTTTGTCAACGGCGTGTGCGTGTTCCTGCGGGTCCACGGCCAGGAGCAGGCCCAGTCCGTCGTGCACATCGACCCACCCGAACTGCCCGCGAGCCTGTCCGCAGGACCGTCCCCCAGCCCAGCCACGAGCCCAGCCACGAGTCAGGGCTGGCGACTGTCAACGGGCCTCCAGCGGCTCACCGGTGGGCAAGGCGAGTTCGGCGCATTTCGGGCCACCGGTTATAGCGACCTCATCGATCATCCGGTACTCATGGGGCCACTCACCACGGTGGAGTTCCTGGCGGCCGGCGTGCCTCATGCCCTCGTGCTGGCCGGCTTGTCGAATCCGGACCGTGAGCGATTGCAAGCCGATCTGACTCGTCTTTGCACCTGGCATATCGATTTCTTCGGCCGGCCGGCGCCGATGGCCCGGTACGTTTTTCTCGTGCGGGCCTCAGGCGAGGGGTATGGCGGACTCGAACATCGCGCCTCCGCTGTGCTCGGCTGCCGTCGGGATGATCTGCCCCAGCTGGGCGTGTCGGTCAACGAAGCAGGGTACCGGCGGTTTCTCGGCCTCGTCAGCCATGAGTACTTCCACGCGTGGCACGTCAAGCGCATTCGCCCTGCGGAGTTCGTGGCTGCCGATCTGGGTGCCGAGGTATATACCCATCAGCTGTGGATCTTCGAGGGAATAACCTCCTACTACGATGATCTGGCCTTGCGGCGCTGTGGCCTGATTAGCGCCGAGCAGTACCTTGAACTCCTGGGTCGGTCGTTGACTCAGCTGTACCGGACCGCCGGCCGTCGCCATCAGACGCTCGAGGAGGCCAGCTTTGATGCGTGGATCAAGTTCTATCGCCCGGACGAGAACTCGCCGAATGCCACGATCAGCTACTACCTGAAGGGTGCGCTCGTAGCGCTGGCGCTGGATCTGGAGTTGCGCTCGCGGACCGCGGGCACGTGCTCCCTGGACGCGGTCATGCGCACGTTGTGGCAGGAGTACGGGGAGGACGACAGCCCCGGTGTCGCGGAGGGACAGTTTGAACGATTGGCCGGGAGCCTGAGCGGCCTGGACCTGGAGGCCTTCTTCCGGCAGACCTTGCGAACGACTATTGATCCTCCGATAGGCATTCTTCTGGCCCAGTTTGGCGTTCGCCTGCACCTGCGCAGTCCCGAAAGCGAGGCCGATGGCGGGGGCATCCGGGGGCGCCGCGAAGATCGCCCGCGGGCCTGGCTCGGGCTCAAGGTGCAAACGGCCGATGGCCGAGTCCGAATCAGTCACGTGGCGGCCGCCAGTCCCGGCCAACAAGCGGGGCTGGCGGCGGGTGACGAGCTGCTGGCGGTGGCGGGGCGACGGGTTGCCCCGGACAATTGGGAAACGACTCTCGACAGGCTCATCCCCGGCGTCGACCTGGTGTGCCAAGTTTTCCGGGACCAGCAGCTCCTGCAGCTGGTCTGCCAGCCGGTGCCGGCACCGCGGGACACCTGTTACCTCACCCTGGATCCGGACGCAGATCCGGACACGGTTGCCCGCCGCAATGCCTGGCTCGGAATGCCCTAGCTACCGGCGAGTCGGTGCTAGACTTTTTCCATGCTCGAACTGGGTCTGAAGGTCCTGCTCAGCTACCTCGTCGGAGCCCTAAATGGTGCGCTGGTCGTGGGGAAATTGGCCGGCGGCGTTGATATCCGGACTCTTGGCAGTGGGAATGCGGGCGGTACCAACGCGCTCCGCACGCTGGGCAAATGGTTTGCGTTTCGTGTGATGGTGATCGACGTCGGCAAGGGTTTTCTCCCTCCGTGGCTGCTGCCCGCCCTAGCCTTACCCGGCGTTCCGGTCGACCCGGAGGTGTCCAGGACCTGGCTTACCCTCGCCTGTGCTGGCGCCGTGGTGGTCGGTCACTGTTACCCCGTCTGGTTCCACTTCAAGGGCGGCAAGGGCGCAGCGACGTCCATCGGGGCTTTGCTCGGTATTGCGCCTGGACTGACCGTGCCGGCTCTCGTCGTCTGGTGCCTCGTGGTCACCTCCACCGGATTCGTGGGTCTGGCCACCATGCTCGCGGCAGCGGCACTGCCCGCTTGGGTGGCGCTGACACAGCTCCCGGAACGCCGGGAGCTGTTCTGGTTCCTGGTTGCCCTTGCGCTATTCATCGTGTACACGCACCGGGGCAACATCCAGCGCCTGCGGGAAGGCCGGGAAAACCGGCTGGAAAAGGCGATGTTGTGGCGCCGTCCGCGTTAGCCTGGCCCGCAGTCCTGAACCTGCTCGCGGACGGGCACTGGCACTCGGGGGTTGGGCTTGGGGACGCCCTCGGACTGTCCCGCGCCGCAATCTGGAAACAGGTTCGGGCGCTGCGCACCCTGGGCTTGACGGTTGTGACCGAGCGGCGCCGGGGCTACCGGCTCGAACGGCCGCTGGACTTGCTCAGTGCCGCGACGATCCGGTCCGGGCTTCAGCCGGCGACCCGACAGGTGCTCGAGCTCCTCGACGTACTGGTCGTCACCAGGTCAACGAACGAGTGGCTGACCCAGCGACCCACACCGCCCCCCGGGCGGATCTGGGCGGCGGTGGCCGAATACCAGACGGGCGGCCGTGGCAGGCGGGGCCGGCGCTGGCTCTCGCCTCCCGGTCAGGGCGTGTGCCTGTCGATTTCCTGGTGCTTCGAGATTGCGCCGCGGGACTTGCCCGCACTCAGCCTGGTGGCGGGCGTCGCGGTAGTCACCGCGCTCGCGGAACTGGGGGTAGGTGGGGTGCAACTGAAGTGGCCCAATGACGTGATGGCAGGCGGGGGCAAGGTGGGCGGCATTCTGGTCGAAGTTTCCGGCGAGTCTGGCGGCCCACTGCGCGTAGTGATCGGGATCGGGCTCAACGTGCGACCGGTCCTGGGAATCGCGGCGGTGCTCCGGGACGAGGGTGGTGATGCGCCCGCTGTCGCGCTTGACGAACTTCTGCCCAGCAGCCGCCTGGAGCGCAATGCACTTGTTGCCGCCCTGTTGAATGCACTGCATGCGAGCCTCCGGACTTTTGCTGATGCCGGGTGCCGAGACTTCCTCGCTGCCTGGCGCCGGTACGACTACCTGGCGGGCCGTCCGGTCGTTGTCACCCGCGGCAGCGAGACTCTGCAGGGCATCGCCCGCGGCATTGCTGACGACGGCGCCCTGCTGGTCGAGGCGGAGGGCCGTATCCTGCCGGTAGTGGCCGGAGACGTCACCCTGCGTGCGCCCGTATGAAGTCCGCCACTTGAGGTTGTGGGCATGAAGTTGCTGGTGGATATCGGCAACAGCCGGGTCAAATGGGCCTTCGGCACGGCCGGGCAATTCGTGGCACAAGGCGAGGCGCTCCGTGACGACGGAGCGGGCTTGCGCCCCCTGCTCGAGTCTGCCCGGGTTCCGGACGACATCCGTATCGCCAACGTGGCGGGCACCGAGGCCGGGATCCGGATCGCCGCGAGCCTGGAAGAGCGTTTCCGCGTTGCCCCGGTCTTCGCCTGTTCCGCCGCGACCGGGGCTGGTGTCCGGAACGGTTACACCGATGCCGGACAGTTGGGCATTGACCGGTGGCTCGCCATCTGCGCCGCCTTTGCACGCTATCGCGCGCCCGTTTGCGTGGTCGATGCGGGGACGGCCACGACCATCGACATTGTGGCCGGCAGCGGTGAGCATCAGGGGGGGCTGATCCTGCCCGGTATTGCGCTCATGCAGTTGGCCCTGCTGCGCGGGACCGGCGACCTGGCCCGGCTTTTCGAGGCGACCGATGGGCGTGTCGCAGGCAAGTTGCCTGACGGTTTCGTGCCTAATCGTGCGGCCCACCCGATCGTGTTGGGGCGTGATACAGCCGCGGCAATCCGGTACGGTGCGCTGCAGGCCACAGCCAGCCTTATCTGGACCTGTATGGACGGGTTCAGCGCCAGTTCGTCGCTGGCGACAACGCCTGCCGTGCTCCTGATCACCGGCGGGGCGGCGCCCGCCCTGCAGGCAGCGTTGCTCTGGACAGACAGGGCCCCCGGCGCAGGGCCGCCGCCGGGTTTTCGTCTCGAGTACCGACCGCAGCTGGTCCTGGAAGGCCTGGCGTTGGATCCGCTGTGTTTCGGGGTCGTCGGATGACTGCTTCAAGCGTGGAGGTTCGGTGCGGAACGCCTTTCTGACTCTGGTCCTCGCGAATCTGCTGCTGCTGGCCTGGCAAATATGGGTCGATCCGGCGCCGCCGGCGCCGACAGTGGCCGGGTCGAACGGCCTTGTCTTGTTCGGTGTCAGAGCCGGTCGGACCCCGGGCGGACCTTTGGCCAGCCAGACGGGGGCCGCAATGCCGGTACCCGGGATCCCGACGGTGCCACCGCCGGGCACCTGTTTGCGGGTAGGCCCGTTGCCCAGTGCTGCGGCGGCGCAGCAAGCCCGCCAGAGACTGGCACAGCGCGGGATCGAGGCGAGCCCTATGGCGCTGGATACCCAGCTTTGGCTGGGTCATTGGGTCCAAATCGGGGGGTTTGCCTCGGTGCCGGCGGCGGAAACCGCTCGCCAGCGTTTGGTAGCCGGGGGCCTTGCCGACGCCTATCTGATGCATGACGGGACCCAGCCCGTGATCAGTCTTGGCGTGTTTCGGGAACGCAACCGGGCGGAACGGGTTGCCAGTGCAGCCCGGTCCCTGGGTTTCGAGGTGAGCATGCGAGATCGCTACCGGCCGAGCGTCGAGCAGTGGCTGCTGATTCGCCCCCGCCCTGACCAGACGCCAGGACCCGCTGATCTGAGCCTGGCGGTTGACCGCATCATGCGCACAGAGAGTGCCCCGTGCGAAACGGCGGCCACTCCGTCGGCGCCGGTCACTGGGTCGGTAGCGCCTGGGGAGCCACCGCAGACCTTATAATGGCAAGGCAGAGACCGCCTTCCCGTCGGCCGGGCAGGCACGACATGGGCCGGAATAGCTCAATGGCAGAGCAACCGCTTTGTAAGCGGTAGGTTGGGGGTTCAAGTCCCTCTTCCGGCATGCCCGCCACAGGTTGACAGCGGCCACGCCCACGCCAGACAATGCTCTGCTGAACTCAGCGGAGGGGTACCCAAGCGGCCAACGGGGGCAGACTGTAAATCTGCTGGCTTACGCCTTCGTAGGTTCGAATCCTACGCCCTCCACCATAAGAACGAGGCGGAGGCAGGCGGTAGGTCAAGACGAGCCCAGAAAACGTGGGACCAAATGTGAGCCGCCGGTCCCAGAAGATCCACAAACCATCCTCGCGAGGGGCTTGCGTCCGCGGGTGTAGTTCAATGGTAGAACCTCAGCCTTCCAAGCTGATGACGTGGGTTCGATTCCCATCACCCGCTCCAGTTCGTGAGGTGGTGGCAATCGGGGAGGGGCTGAGGATCGGGGCAGAGGCTTTGCCCACATAGCTCAGTCGGTAGAGCACTTCCTTGGTAAGGAAGAGGTCACCGGTTCAACTCCGGTTGTGGGCTCCACAAAGTGCGTAGAGGCAACGTGAATCGCGGCAAGTGCCGCACCTACACAACAGAGAGAACAAAGTCATGTCGAAGGCCAAATTTGAGCGTACGAAGCCGCACGTTAACGTGGGGACGATTGGTCACGTGGACCATGGCAAGACAACGCTGACAGCGGCGCTGACCAAGGTGATGGCGGCGAAGTTTGGCGGTGAGGTGTCGGCG
>CAYMKJ010000113.1:0-1915 GCA_964391025.1 uncultured Chromatiaceae bacterium | reverse complement strand
CGGCGCTTTTCGACACTCCCCGACTGCTCGGGCCGGTACCGTGGCTAATCTAGATGATGTGACATCTTTATCGGCTGGAACCCGCACGTTCGCAGACGCCACCCTGTCCGGGTGATACATTGCGCACACAGACTATACGCGGTCTGCGTATACTTGCCGTGAAGCTGGTCTTCGTCGAAGCGCCAGCTTTTGCCCGCTGCCGCGAGTCCTACCTGGATGACCTGGACTTCTGGCGGTTGCAGGTGACACTGCTGCAAAGCCCGGAACGAGGCGACGTCATTCCCGGAACCGGGGGCCTGCGGAAGCTTCGTTGGACTGATTCGCGACGGGGCAAGGGCAAGCGTGGTGGTTTGCGAGTTTTGTACCTCTACCTTCAGGGTGATGGTGAGATATGGTTCTTCACGCTGTACGACAAAGACGAAGTAAAGGATCTGACACCACGAGAGAAGGTGCTGCTCAGGAAGGCCGTCGACGAGGAACTCGCGCAAAGGCGAATAAGGTCGTGACGAGCAGGCGCCACCTCTTCAATGAGTTGCTCGAAGGCGTCGAAGCCATGCGCGCCAGCCGTTCCGGCACGATCACGCTTCGGACGCATGTGATCGAGGAGCTGCCACCGCTGGCTGTCAGCGGCAGTCGAATTCGGGCAACGCGACGCAAGCTGGGCCTGTCGCGAGCGGTGTTCGCACGACGTCTGCGGGTATCGACGCGCACGCTGGAGAACTGGGAGCAGGGCCGATCAGAACCGAATGCCCAGGCTGCCGCCTTGATTCTAATGGTGGGGGTGTTTCCGGATACGCTGGATCGGCTGGCGGTGCTTGGGAGATTGCAGCCGTGACTGCTGCTACAAATGAGCAGCAAAAAAGGCTGCAGTCCTGTCATCGGCGAAATCAATTTGCTCATCCGGGCTGATCGTCGCCTCACCGTCGAAGAACTGGTGGGAGTACAGGGCAAAGCCACGGTGATTGCCGCCGGGCAGATTCACATACTCAACAGTGGCCGGCAGCTTTGACTGGGCATCGGCGAAGCGCTCCGGCGGCAGCAGGCCATCGTGATCGCCGCGGATAAAGAGCACTGGCAGGCTCAGCGAGGAATAGTCCCCCGGCATGGCGCAGGCCCACAGTGCCAGGGCTTTCACCGGGGGCGCATGGCGGGAAATGAGTTCCAGGCTGGAGAAGCCTCCCATCGAGTGGCCGATGAGCACCCAGTCCCGGACGCCGAAACTGGCCATGCGGGCGGCAGCACTATCCACGGCAGTGATCGAAAGTCGTGCGGCGCCACTGGGCACAAAGACCGTGTACCCCAGGCGGGCAAAGTAAGCAGCCGTTTTCGCGTAACTCAGCGGCTTGATTAACGCACCGTGCATGATCAGCAGGCCGTGACCATTGGCGACGGCCGGGGTGAAGACCAGGGCACCATCGTCCTCCACCTGCGCGGTGTACCCCGCGCCCTGGAGAGATTGCTGTGCCTCCGGAAGCGGCTGCCCGTCGATCTGGTACCAGGCCGCCAGGACCACCGCGCCGAGCACCAGGAGGCCCAGTACTACCTTGCCGATCTTCCTGAGCATCATCCATCCCGCACGTCTGTGCCGAAATCCGGCATTACCCACAAGTCCTCGGCCCTTGGCGCTACCTGCTGCCACCGGTCCCAGGTCACCGATTGCAGCGCCCGCAGGGCACCGACGGAGAGGTAGAGCATCTTCCGCGGCGTGCCGACCACCGCGCGGGTGTCCCAGGCATGGGCCCCGCGAGCCCGAACGATGCTGCCGATATCCCGATAGACGCCCAGCGCCGTTGCCACCGCCCACCCGGAACGAAAACTGAGTGACTGCAGGCCGGTATTCGCTGACTGATAGTAACGGTCTGCCTCGGTCAGCAGGCGCCGGACCACATCGGCAACCGCGAGGCGATGCTCCGGC